>DASWAW010000410.1:0-2328 GCA_036390955.1 Arthrobacter sp. | reverse complement strand
CGTGTTGTTCAGGTTGGCCGCGCGTGCCACGGGGACGCGGACGGCTGCACCGGCGCTGGTCTTCCAGGCCGAGGCGGTGACGCCGACGGAACGGCGCTCCGGGACGATGACGCCATGGCCGCTGAAGGCCGAAACCGAGCGATGATCGCGCCAAGGTTGCGCGGATCGGTGATGCCGTCGAGGGCGACGAAGAGGGGCGCGTTGGCGACGTGGCCCTTCTTCCAGCTCGCCAGGGTCTCTTCGGCGAGCTCGTAGGCGTCCTGGTATTCGTACGGCGGGATCTGCAGCACGAGGCCCTGGTGGATGGCGTCGTCGGTCATCCGGTCCAGCTCGGGCTTGCCGGTTTCGAGCAGCGGAATGCCGCGCTCGGCAGCCAGCTTGAGCGACTCCTTGACGCGGTCATCCATCTCGATGCGGATGGCGACGTGCAGGGCCTTGGCCGGGATGCCGGCGCGCAGGGCCTCGACGACGGAGTTGCGCCCGGTGACGACTTCCTCGGTGGCGCGGCCCTTGGGGCCGGAACGGGCGCCGGCGCTGCGCGGGGCTCCGGGGCGCTTGGCCGCGGAGCGTTCCGCGAGCTGCTTGTTCTTGTGGGCCTTGTGGTACGGGCGGTCCTCCGCCTTGGGCGTCGGCCCCTTGCCCTCAAGGGCCTTGCGGCCGTGACCGCCGGTTCCGACGGAGGGGCCCTTCTTCAGTTTGACCGACCGGCGACCGTTATTGGCCATGAGTTCCACCCTTTTAAATACGCGATTCGTTGACAAGTCTGAACTCCAGTCTACTGACTCGAGTTAAATCCTCGACCGCGAGGCATGGCAGGGCCGCGGCTCAGCGCCGGGAACCGCGTCGCATCAGCCGCGCTTGAGGCTCCAGCTGGCGCCGTCGGGGCCGTCCTCGACGACGACGCCGGCGGCGGCAAGGGTATCGCGGATGGCATCCGAGGCGGCCCAGTCCTTGCTGGCGCGGGCCTGGGCGCGGGCCGCCAGCTGGGCTTCCACGAGGACGCCCAGGGCGGTGTTGCTTTGTTCGTCAACGGCCGGCCCCGCGGTGTCGTTGAGACCAAGGACACGCAGCATGTCGGTGACGCTGACCAGTGCCTGCCGGGCGGCGTCCAGCTCCCCGGCGGTGAGGGCGGTGTTGCCGGCGCGGACCGTTTCGTGGAGCACCGCCAGGGCCTGCGGGACGTTGAGGTCATCGTCCATCGCGGCCGCAAAGCCGTCCGGGACTGACCCGTGGCCGCCGAAGTCAAAGTCGCCGCCTGCCGGGGCAAGGGTCCGGGCAGCGCGGCTGACGAAGCCGTCGATCCGTTCCACCGCAGCAGCGGCCTCCTGCAGTGAGGACGGCTGGTAGTCCAGCACCGAGCGGTACTGCGCCTGGCCGAGGTAGTAGCGGACCACCCGCGGCGGGGCCAGTTCCAGCATCTCGGCGGGGCTGACGGTGTTGCCGATGGACTTGGACATCTTCTCGCCGCCATAGGTGACCATGCCGTTGTGCATCCAGAAGTTCGCGAAACCGTGGCCGGCAGCCTGCGACTGGGCCATCTCGTTCTCGTGGTGCGGGAACCTGAGGTCCAGCCCGCCGCCGTGGATGTCGAACTCGGCGCCAAGGTATTTGGTGACCATCGCGGAGCATTCGAGGTGCCAGCCCGGACGGCCGGCGCCCCACGGCGAGGCCCAGCTCGCCGTCGTCGGCTCCCCGGCCTTGTGGCCCTTCCAGAGGGCGAAGTCCCGCGGGTCCTTCTTCCTGCTGCTGAACTGGGCCTCAACGTCGGGAGCCCCCTGCATGTCATCGACGTTCTGCCGGGTCAGCGAACCGTACTTGTCCCAGGAGCGCACGTCGAAGTAGACGTCCCCGGACCCGTCCGGGGCCGGGTAGGCATGCCCGCGGTCGATAAGCTGCTGGATCAGGGCATGCATTTCCGGGATGTGGCCGGTGGCGCGCGGTTCGTAGGTGGGGCGGGAGACGCCAAGCGTGTCGTAGGCCTTGAGGAACTCCTGCTCGTAGCGGTAGGCCAGAGCCCACCATTCCTCGTTCCGCAGGGCGCCCGGCTCGTCCTCGAAGTCCGGCCCGAAGGAGGCCGCCGACTTCGCCAGGATCTTGTCGTCGATGTCGGTGACGTTGCGGACCACCGTGACGCGGAACTCCCGGTGCTGCAGCCAGCGGGTGAGCTGGTCGAAGGCGATGGCGGAGCGGATGTGCCCGACGTGCGGCATGCCCTGCACCGTGGCGCCGCAGTAGTAGAGGCTCACTTTGCCCGGAACCAGGGGGACGAAGTCGCGGACTTCGGCGGATGCAGTGTCATAGAAGCGCAGGGTCACCGCTCCAGATTAG
>DASWAW010000409.1:0-3568 GCA_036390955.1 Arthrobacter sp. | reverse complement strand
CGGGGATAACAGGCTGATCTTGCCCAAGAGTCCATATCGACGGCATGGTTTGGCACCTCGATGTCGGCTCGTCGCATCCTGGGGCTGGAGTAGGTCCCAAGGGTTGGGCTGTTCGCCCATTAAAGCGGTACGCGAGCTGGGTTTAGAACGTCGTGAGACAGTTCGGTCCCTATCCGCTGCGCGCGCAGGAAATTTGAGAAGGGCTGTCCTTAGTACGAGAGGACCGGGACGGACGAACCTCTGGTGTGTCAGTTGTACTGCCAAGTGCACCGCTGATTAGCTACGTTCGGATGGGATAACCGCTGAAAGCATCTAAGCGGGAAGCTCGCTTCGAGATGAGATTTCCATACACCTTGTGTGTGAGAGGCCCCCAGCCAGACCACTGGGTTGATAGGCCGGATGTGGAAGCGAGGACTAACGACTCGTGAAGCTGACCGGTACTAATAGGCCGATAACTTACACCACACACTCTCTTCGTGAACGGATTCAAAAGACGTTCACACCATGAAGAGAGTACAAAGAAACAAGACTGCTTGCGTCCACTATGTGGTTCCCAAACAACAAACCCGTTGTTCAAGGAACCAAACCAACTGAATAACACCACAGTTGTAACACCAGATTTCCCACCCCCCCAGGGGGACGGGAGCAAAGGTTACGGCGGTCATAGCGTGGGGGAAACGCCCGGTCCCATTCCGAACCCGGAAGCTAAGACCCACAGCGCCGATGGTACTGCACCCGGGAGGGTGTGGGAGAGTAGGTCACCGCCGGAACATCATTAAACGGTCGAGGACCCCCAACCACGTTGGGGGTCCTCCCGCATTTAACCCCCCTTAAAGAAACACACCCACCCGGACACCCCGGAGCCGGCTCAGCGGGGGAATCTCCGGCGGTGGAGCACGGCGAGGAGCTCGATGGCGAGCCCTCCGCCAGCAGCGGCGGTGACGGCTGCCCACAACATGTCCGCCGGCGGCAAGGCCAGGTGGAAGAAGTCCTGGGCCAGCGGCAGGTTGAGCAGAATCAAGAGGCTGGTACACATCGCCAGCAGCACAGCCAGCTTCCTGGCATCGAGCGGGCGGGAGACTACCGAGAGAATCCACAACCCGATCACAGACAGGGTAAAGACCGACGCGGATTGCAGCGACTCCGGCAGGGCCCCGGCAGCGCCACGAGAACCCGCGTACAGGTTTAAACCCAGCAGTGAGGCGGCGACGATGAGCCCGGCGGGGATGGAGAACGACAAGGACCTGCGAAGGAAGCCCGGCCGGTAGCGGCGGCTATTGGCCATCAGCGCCAGGAAGAAGGAGGGAATCCCAATCGTCAGGCCATCGGTGAAAGACAGCTGCCGCGGCAGGAAAGGAAACTGCAGATTGAGGAGACCGAAGCTGACTGCGATCGCGATCGAGTAGGCCGTCTTGCTGAGGAATAACTTCGACACGCGCTCAACATTGGCGATCACCCGGCGGCCCTCGGCCACCACACCGGGCAGCCGGTCGAATCGACCGTCCAGCAGCACCAGCCGGGCGACGGCCTTCGTGGCAGGTGCGGCGGAGTTCATCGCTATCCCAAGGTCCGCCTCTTTCAACGCCAGCACATCATTGACGCCGTCGCCGGTCATCGCGACTGTATGCCCGCGGCGCTGAAGCGCCGACACCATGTCCTTCTTCTGCTCCGGGCTAACCCGGCCGAAGACCGTGTTGGTGTCCATCACCTCTTCAAGCTGCGTGGGGGCAGCCGGGAGCTGCCGGGCATCGTAGCCCTCCCCGACGTCCAGCCCCACGGAGCGCGCAATCGCCGCGACCGTCCGGGGATCGTCCCCCGAGATGATCTTCAGCTCAACACCCTCGTTGCGGAAGTAGTCCAGCGTCTGTCGGGCATCGGCGCGGATCTGTTCCCGAAACGTGAGTACAACGACGGGTTTCACCCGTGCCGGCAGTGTTGGGTCACCGGCAGTGATGGTGATGCCAGCCGCGTAGGCCAGCACGACGGTCCGCAGCCCAGAGGCGGCGAGCCGTCCGGCTTTGCCCAGGGCGTCGCCTGTCGCCGGGCCCGCGGTGCCGCCGCCGGCCCTCTCCGCCAGCACGATTTCCGGGGCGCCCAGGACCCACGAGCCGGGATGTGTCCCTCCGCCGTCGAAAGTCACAGAACTCCACTTCCGGGCGGAGGAGAACGGAACAGACGAGACCGCCGTCGTGCCGCCGTCGTGCTCGAAATCCTTCTCCAGGCAGCGCGACGTCGCGTTGGCCTCCGGATCCGCGGCAAACCAGCCCAAGGCGTGCTCCCACCCAGGTTCCGCGGGGCCGGCCAGCTCGTGCACACCGTCGAAGACGATTCTGCCTTCGGTGAGCGTCCCGGTCTTGTCCAGGCAGAGGACGTCGACCCGGGCCAGGCCTTCGACCGCAGCCAGTTCCTGGATAAGAACGTTGTTGCCCGCCATCCGGACGCCGCCGACAGCGAAAGCAACGCTCGAGAGCAGCACCAACCCGAGCGGAACCATGGCGATGACACTGGCAATCACCCCCACCAGCGCGGAGGTCCAGGCCCCACTGGCGAGGGCGGCCTCCCAGCCGCCCCTGGACTGCATTTCACCGTTGGCGACGATGAGGGCGACCGGCAGCAGCGCCCAGGTCAGCCAGCCCAAAATCCGGTTGAGGCTGTTGCGGATCTCAGAGTTGACCAATGAGAACCGTTTCGCGTCGGCGGCAAGCCTGCTCGAAAAGGACTCGGCGCCGACCCGGACAACCCGCGCCGTGCCCCGGCCGGCGACAATGATCGAGCCGGAGAGCACGTCAGCTCCCGGATCCTTGTCCACGGGATCCGACTCCCCGGTGAGGAGGGATTCATCGGACTCCAGTCCCCCGCTCTCGAGGACGGAGGCGTCGGCCGTGACCTGGTCGCCGGCCCGCAGGACCAGGACATCGTCCAGTACGACGTCGGCGGTCGGGATCTCCTGCACCGTCCCGTCGCGCAGTACGCGGGCCAGCGGGGCCTCGAGGACGGCAAGACGGTCCAGGGACCGTTTTGCGCGGTACTCCTGGACGACACCGATGACGGCGTTGCCGGCAGCTGCCAGCCCAAAGAGTGCATCCTGCCAGCTGCCGAGCAGGAGCAAGAGGATAAAACTTGTGCCCACGATCGCGTTGAAAAGAGTCAGCACGTTTGCGCGGATGATTTCCCAGAGGCTGCGGCTGGTTGCGTCCGGCACACGGTTGTCGAGGCCGCTGCTCACCCGGGAGGCCACGTCGCCACGGGACAGGCCATTGGCGGCCGGTCCGGACACGCGACGATGGAGCATACCTGGTCCCTGGCGCCGGTGTTCTGCCATCACCTCCTGATCGTAACGGGAGGCGCCCCGGATTGCAGGTGACGGAGCACACAGGTACCCGTTCCTGCCGGAGCGGGCCGTCGAGGCCTGGTCGGGTGGCCGGTTTCCGTGTCGTTCCGGGGTTTTGGGGGGTGTGGGGGTGGTGTGGGGGTGGATTTGTGTGGGGGTCCGGTGGCGTGTAAAGTAATTCGAGTCGCCGCCGCTGTTGCGGAGAGTTTGCGACCGACCCCCTGATAAACGGCCTGA
>DASWAW010000408.1:0-4457 GCA_036390955.1 Arthrobacter sp. | reverse complement strand
CGCCTCCGGGAAGCTGTTGGAGTACCTCGCCGGGCTGGAACTGGGGAACGTCGGCGTCGTGCGCGCGGAAGAGCCGCCGGAACAGTCCGGCCAGAGCGGGAAGTTCCGGCAGGTGATCGCCCGCCGGCCGGAATGACGGGCGCCGCTAGAGCTAGAAGAACATCGGCGGGGCGTCCAGGACCGTCTCGTCGACGCGCCGGGCCTCCCACTGGCTGAACGGCTTGTCCAGCTCGTATTTGCCCTCGCCGGTGCGGTACAGGGTCCGGACCTCTGCGTTGTCCGGGTTGTTGAGCGACTCGAAGTACTCCACCGACCAGTGGAACCAGCGCATGCAGAACAGCCGCATGGTGAGCCCGTGCGTGACGAAGAGGGCATTCGGAGCGTAGCTCGGTTTGGACCAGTGGCGGTGCAGCGTCTCCATGAAGGAGGAGATCCGGTCGTAGACATCCGAGCCGGACTCGCCTTCCCGGAAGCGGTAGAAGAAGTGGCCGTAGGCGTTGCGGAGTTCCTTCTGGTCCTCGATCTCGCCGGCGATCTGGAAGTTGGCCCAGTCCTGCTCCCGCAGCCGCGGCTCCTCGATCACCCGCTCGACCAGCGGACCGAGGTTGAGTGCCTCCAGGGTCTGGTAGGCCCGCAGGTAGGGGGAGACGTAGACGCAGACCTGGCGCCCGTCCAGCAGCCGCCGGACCTCCTCGCCGGCCGCCCGGGCCTGTTCCAGGCCGCGTTCGGTGAGCGGGATCCGGTAATCGGGCACCCGGTTGTAGATCGAGGTGTCGGCGTTGGCGGCGGATTGGCCGTGCCGGATCATGATGATTTTCCCGGGCGCACTCATAAACCCCAGCATAGGCGTGCACGCCGGTAAGGCCGGGCACGCCAGGACCGGGCAAGATAGGAACATGCTGGTTCCCTCCCGCCGTCGGTTGCGGTTAGAAGTCTGGATCGTCCTGGGCCTGTCCCTGGGGCAGTCCGCCGTGTACTCGGTCGTTCAGTTGCTCGACAAGATGACCCGGGCCCCGCTGGCCGAGGGCACGTCCACCCTGAACCGTTCGCAAAGCGCCCGCGAATACTTTGACCTCACCTACCAGCTGCTGGATATCTTCTTCGCCCTGGTGCCCGTGGTCCTGGCGCTCTATTTCCTGACCGACCACCGGACGCCGGACCCGTCCGGCCGCGGCGGCCGCACGGCGTTCCAGAAACTGGGGCTCAATTTCGCGCGCCCCGGCCGGGATCTGCTGCAGGGGTTCGGTCTGGCGGCGCTGATCGGCATCCCGTCGCTTGGCCTCTACGCGGCCGGGCGGGCGCTGGGCATTACGACGGCGATCATCCCCAGCGCGCTGGACGCCTACTGGTGGACGGTGCCGGTGCTGATCCTCTCCGCGGTCCGGCACGGGATCGTGGAGGAAGTGATCGTGGTTGGTTACCTGCTGGACCGGCTCCCCAGGCTCGGCTGGAGCCTGCCGCTGGCGATCTTCGCCAGCTCCATGCTGCGCGGCAGCTACCACCTCTACCAGGGCTTCGGCCCGTTCATCGGCAACGCCATCATGGGCGTCATCTTCGCGCTGGTCTACACCAGGACCCGGCGCCTGATGCCGCTGGTGATCGCGCATGCCCTGCTCGATACCGTGGCGTTCGTTGGCTTCAGCCTCTTCGGCAAGGCCATCGGCCTCGGCTGACCCTCCACCAAGCAACGCGGCCCCCTCCACCAAGCAACGCGGGGCCCCTCCACCAAACAACGCGGGGTCACTTCGCGCCCATCCGGAGGCTCCGGACGGGCGCGAAGTGACCCCGCGTCGTCGTGCGTTAAAAGGTATCGGCCGCCATCGGTGGGTGACAACATTGGCACCCGCTGATGGCGGCCGAAGTGTGGGGCGGTAGAGCGTTAGATGGTGACGGCTCCGGAGGCCGTTTCGAACGTGACGGAGAGGATGCCGGGGGTTCCGCGGGGAGCGAGCCAGTTCACGGCCACGTCTTCCAGCGGCTTCTCCACCGGAACACCAAGCCATTCGGTGACGCGCTCAGCGGAGCCGGCGATCGTGAGGGCGGACATTTTGACGTTGCTCTCGTAGGCCTTCGACGGGTGGAGTTCCGGATCGCCTTCCCACTTGAGCATGTAGGGGACCTGGGGGTCGGCGATGAGGCCGAGGATGCCGATCTGCTTCCAGACCAGTTCGCGGCCGTCGGGGAACTTGCGGTTGCCGCTGACGGCGGCGCGGCCAAGCCGCTCCTCGAACGGGGCCAGGTCGTCCACTTCGACGCACCAGCCCATCCAGCCGCCGCCGGCTTCGGAGCGGGCGCGGACGGCCTGGCCGAAGGGGGCTTTGTCGGACGCGGGGTGGTTTAGAACCTCCACGACCTCGACATATTTGTGTCCCGCGAGCGGGATGATCATGTTGCGGGTCCCGAAACGGGGGTGTACTCCGCCCTTCACGGCTTCGACGCCGAGGGCAGACGCAATTCGTTCGGTGGTGGCAGCGAGGCCATCTTGTTCACAGGCGTAAGAGACGTGATCCATGCGCATGCCCTCATCTTGACACTTTGTGATGGGGCTCTCAGCTTAGGGTCTCCTAACTGAGGTGGGATGTCATTCTCGGGGCTCTACGCCGGGCAGTATGCCTTATCGCAGGCCAGCGCGGAAGGGCCATACGGACCCCCGGAGATGCGCGACTTCATCTTCGTCACAAAGCTATCCACAGCCCGGAACCGGTTCCTACACTGGGGGCAGGTCATGAGTGCCAGCACACAGCCCCGGCTTGCTGGCCGGCAACCCTCGTATCGCGGTGGGGTGCCCCGGGTGAAGACCTGGCCGACCGGCACCCGCCGGACGGCAAGCGCGGCGCCAGTGCCGCTCCGGGCCCGCGAGGCCCGGGGTTGCCTGTGCCCAGTCCCATGAGGAGTGTCCCGATGTCCAATGCCTGGTCCTTCGAAACCCGCCAGATCCATGCCGGCCAGGAGCCGGACAGCGCCACCGGCGCCCGTTCGCTGCCGATCTACCAGACGACGTCGTTCGTCTTCCCCAGCGCTGAAAGCGCCGCCAACCGCTTCGCCCTGGCCGAACTTGCCCCCATCTACACTCGGATCGGCAACCCCACCCAAGACGCCGTGGAACAGCGGGTGGCCAGCCTGGAAGGTGGACTCGCGGCCCTGCTGCTGAGCTCCGGCCAGGCCGCGGAGACCTTCGCGATCCTCAACGTCGCCGAGGCCGGCGACCATGTGGTGGCCAGCCCCAGCCTCTACGGCGGCACCTACAACCTGCTGGCGCACACGCTGAAGAAGTTCGGCATCTCCGTCACCTTCGTTGAGGACCCGGACAACCTGGAGCAGTGGCGTGAGGCGGTGCAGCCCAACACCAAGCTCTTCTTCGGCGAAGTGGTTTCCAACCCCCGTCAGGACGTGCTGGACATCGAGGGCATCTCGCAGGTGGCGCACGACGCCGGTGTCCCGCTGATCGTGGACAACACTCTCTCCACCCCGTACCTGATCCGGCCGATCGAGTGGGGTGCGGACATCGTGGTCCACTCCGCCACCAAGTACCTTGGCGGGCACGGCGCCGCCATCGCGGGCGTGATCGTGGACTCCGGCAACTTCGACTTCGGCAAGGACGCCGAGCGCTACCCCGGTTTCAACACGCCGGACCCCACCTACAACGGCCTCGTCTACGCCCGGGACCTCGGCGCGGAAGGTGCCCTCGGCGCCAACCTGTCCTACATCCTCAAGGCGCGCGTCCAGTTGCTGCGCGACCTCGGCTCGGCGGTGTCGCCGTTCAACGCGTTCCTCATCGCCCAGGGCATCGAGACCCTGAGCCTGCGCATGGAACGGCACGTCGCCAACGCCATCAAAGTGGCCGAATGGCTCGAGGCGAGGGACGACGTCGAATCCGTCGCCTACGCGGGTCTGCCCTCCAGCCCCTGGTACGAGCGCGGCCGCAAGTACGGTCCGAAGGGGACCGGCGCCGTCGTCTCCTTCAACCTCGCCGGGGGAGCCGAGGCCGGCAAGCGCTTCGTCGATGCCCTCGAACTGCACTCGCACGTGGCGAACATCGGCGACGTGCGCTCCCTGGTCATCCACCCGGCGTCGACCACGCACAGCCAGCTCTCCCCGGAACAGCAGACCGTTGCCGGCGTGAACCCCGGACTGGTGCGGCTTTCGGTGGGCCTGGAGCACATCGACGACATCCTCGCCGACCTTGACGCCGGATTCCGCGCGGCAAAGACCGTCTGAGCACCGCCGGGGCCCGGCGTCCCTGCCTGGGGGACGCGGGGCTCCGGTGATCCGGGGCACCGGTGATCGGGGGCGCCAGGCCCGGGTTGACGCCGGGAGTCATACGGGCGTCACAATCTTCGCCACCGGGCCGCCGCATTTCGTACACTCAGTGAAGGTCATGAGTGCCAGCGACAGCCCCGGCTTGCTGGCCGGCAACCCTCCTTTTGCGGCGGGGTGCCCCGGGTGAAGACCTGGCC
>DASWAW010000407.1:0-2507 GCA_036390955.1 Arthrobacter sp. | reverse complement strand
GCGGGCCAGCTGGAAGACGACGTCTTTGGGGGTGGCCGGGTCGGTGACGTCGGGCATCTGGTCGGAGGGCCATTTGATGAAGTCGAACCGGAGCGGGTGCTTCGTGCCGGGGACCGGCTGGTTGTTGGAGTCAAGGTTGGGGGTGTCCAGGACGGCGAACTTCGCGCCGGTGCCCAGGGTGGGTCCGATCTTGGCGCCCATCGACCAGTAGCCCATGGCGCCCATCGACCCGGGGGCATCGAACGTGTCGATGATGGCGGGGCCGACTTCCTGGCGGTCCACGAGGCGCGGGGCCGGATCCTGCTTGAGCATTTCCCAGCGGCTGCGCCATTCCTCGCGGGCGGCCACGACAACGCGCCAGTGTTCCAGGGCTTCGGTGATCCACGGCTTCGCGAGCAGGGCCAGCGGCCCGCCGGTGAGCACCAGCGCCCAGATGGCGGCCTCCGGAACTTCCGGCAGACCCGCGAGGGTGGTGGCGAGCTTGACCATGACGGTCACGACCGTGCCGACAATGCCGCCGACGACGATGCCGCCGATGCCCAGGCCGATGACCTTGGCCCGATCCTTCTTGGCCAGGTTGATGAGCGCATCGAACGTGGCGCCCGGGTTCTCATCATCCGCGACCTCGGTCCGGCGCCGGGACGCTGCGTACTGGGCGACGGCGATGAACGCGGCGGCCGCGTCAATCCACTGCCCGTACCCGGCGGTGTACTGGGTGTCGGTGACGGGGATCAGGTACGCGGCGGCGCCGGCCCAGACGGCGGCAAGCCAGGACAGCTGGGGTTTGAGCCCGGGCAGCCAGTCCATGGAGGGGACGATGAGCTTGTACTTCAGGTCCGACCAGAGCCGGTACTTGTTCATCTCAACCTGCTCGCCCGGGTGGGCGGCGGTCGGGTAGCCGCGGGAATCCTTCTTCCCGGTCATGGCAGCGGGCGGGTACATCCAGGCGGAGACGGCAAGGCCGGCCCAGATGGCGGCGATGCCGGGGAAGCCCTGGTAGATGGCGTAGCCGGCGGCCGCGACGGCGCCGAGCATGACGACGCCTGTCACCGGCTTTCCGGGTCCCTGGTTTCTGCGTGCTGCCGCCATGATGGCCTCTCGTCGGGTGGTGCTGCGTTCGTCTCTTCTATGCGTCGGAAACCCCGACGGCGGGGCTATTGCTCGGCGGAGGGAATTGCCTCGGCGGCGGCAGCTTCACGGCGTGCCCGGCGTCCCGGGGCGGACTTCCAGGAGTTCACGAGGATGAACGGGATCGTCACAATGATGGCGCCGGTCAGCGCGAGCCTCAGCCCCTGGTTCTCGGGTCCGGCGAGCAGGAGCACGAGGGCCTCGATGCCGAAGAGGATGAAGAAGATGATGTGGTTGCGGGCGTACTTGTCCATGAGGGGATCTTTCAGTTGAAGGGGCTGGGGCCGGCCGGGGTGAACTTCCGGGACGGTGCCGAGTCGAAGCTGTCGTCGTAGGCGCTGCCGGGTCCCTGGCGGGGGACGGCGGCCTGTGCTGTGGCCGGTTGGGTTTTCTTCATGCAGAGTGCGGCGAGTTTGGCGGTGATGACCGGGTCCGCCGGGGCCCGGGTGATGAAGCGTTTGGTGAAGCCCAGCAGCGCCGTCCCGTGCAGCAGCCGGGATGCTCCCGGTACGCGCAGCAGCCAGAAGGAAATCTTGGCGTGGGTTGAGGAGGGCCAGATGACCAGGTGCGGGAGCGTGATGGTGGCGCCGGTGCCGCGCAGGTACGTGATGAGGGCCGCCTGGAGGTAGGCGACATCTTTCTCCGTGTGCTTGATCCGTTCGGTGCCGCGGCGGTTCTTCCCTGCCAGGGTCCAGTAGAAGCCGGGCTTCCAGACCTTGGTGTCCAGGACCAGGACGCGTTTGCCGGAGACGATGATGTGGTCGATGTTGGACTTGAAGCCGGGAATCGGCACACGCAGGTCGTGGAGGACCGCGGCCTTGAGACCGAAGCCGTTCAGGGTCATTGCGGTGCGCTCTTCGCCTTGGGCGCCGATCTTCGCGACGGCCTCGTTGACGGCGAACGAGGAGTCGTTGTTCAGGCCGGTGGCGGCCATGCCATAGATGCCGTTCATGGCTATTTCCAGAACAGGGACACGACGCCCCAGATCACCAGGGCGATGAGGATGACGGCGAGGACTTTGCTGCCGTCCCCGTTCATCCAGTCGCCAATTTCCCTGTCGTTCCTGGCACGGTCATCGGCCAGTCGGTCCTTGAAGTTCTTCTCGCTCATACCGGGGAACATGCGTAGACCGGGCGCCCACAGCACTCCTGCAGACGCCCGGTCCGGGTGGTTCTGAACGGGTGGCCCGGTCAGCCTTCGATGCGCAGCCGCGGCGGGAGTTTGGCGCGGCCGCCGTTGCCGACGGCGGCGCCTAGCGGGCGGCCCTTGACCAGTTCCGGCCGGACCGGTGCCGGGTGCGGGACGCCGGTGTTGGCCCGGCCCATCGGGGAGCCGATCAGGTGGGTGTGGCTGCCGGTGCGCAGCCAGTGCGGGGTGGC
>DASWAW010000406.1:0-1907 GCA_036390955.1 Arthrobacter sp. | reverse complement strand
ATGGACCGCCACGGGGAGATCGCTGACCTGCCCGAGTACAAGCAGCTCGGCGCCCGGGTCGAGTCCATCACCGATGCCTACAACCGCCAGGACGTGGACGGACAGTCGGACTACTTCAACGTCGCCTACTACAGCTCCGTGGACGTCGAATCTGACCGCTCCAGGGCCTTCCGTGAAGAGGAAGCCGCCAAACGCAAAGCCGCCCGCGCCACGTAGCCGCACCACCGCCAGAACCCCGGAGCCCGCCGCTCCGGGGTTCTGCTGTTTCCGCCGGCCGGCCGCACACAGAGGGTCATGAGCATCGACATCGCATCCAAGCCCCGTAAGCCCGCAGGCGTTCCCGGCGCCGGCGAATGGACCGCCCGCACCTTCAAGGAAGGCGGCGTCGCCCTGGGAGCCGCACCGGCATCCTCGGGCTTGTCCCTCGAAGACATGAAGGCGCTCGTCTCAGACCGCAACGGCCCCGGCGCTGTCCCCGGCTTCGAGCACCAGCTGGACTCCACCACGACCCCGGGCGGCCGGGAACTGTTCCTGCAGCGCACCGACGCCATCTACAACCCGGACTCGGCCTACGAGATCGACCGCCGTTCCTACTACGGGCCCACCCCGGCGCACTGCGACGCCCTGGCAGACCTCGGCTACGAGAGCGTCAACCAGTTCGCCGGCGACAAGCTGAAGAACTTCGGCGGCGTCGAATCCGTCATTGAGGGCCGGATCGACCCGGAACGCCTGGAGGTCCTGTCCGGGCTCAGCGCCCATCAGTTCCAATGGTCCGACTGGGAGAAGGACGCGTACCTGAACGCCCCGCTGGACGGGCTCGAAGCGGTCATCGCGGACAAGGACCTGTCCCGGGTCGATAAGTACCTCGCCACCGTGGATCTGCTCGGCGACGAAGACCGCTCCGCCCGGGCCCGCCACGCCATCGGGATGAAGATCGGGGAACGCGGCCTCATCGAAGCCGACACCCACCCGCTCGAGACCCTCACCGAACTGCGCAACGCACTGCCCGAGAGCAAGCGCAACGTCAGCCACATCGTCGGGCTCGCCGACAAGGGCATCACCGGCTCGCACCTGAAGACGTACGGGGCCAACGCCTGCGAGAAGTTCACCGGCCCCGAACTGGAGGGCGCCCCTGTCTCACCGAAGACGATCAAGTCGTTCCTGACCTCCGGCATCCGGCCGGACCTGGCGTCCATGAAGACCCTCGAAGACGCCGGCTACACCACCGGGGCCGACATCAAGGCCGCCAGCCACGCCCTGGGCACCAACGACACCAAAGCCCTCGCGGCCGCCCGCAAGCACGCCGCCGGCGCCCAGCTCGCCCTCTTCCACGGTGCCACCCAGAAGAACCTCACCCCCGCCGATGTCCGGGCTGTCGGGGTACTGGGCAAACTCCAGGTCGATGACCCGGCCCAGCTGCGCCCGTACAGCGCCGCCATCCACCGGGCCGCCAACAAGTTCATCGACCGGGACCAGAGCATCCTGGCCATCCACGCCGCCATCATCAAGGCCAAGATCACCCCGGAACAGCTGGGCGTGATGACCCGGGCCGGGATTCCGGTCACCGAGGCTGTCAAGCACAAGGGAACCGCCGATCTGTGGGCCGCCGGCCAGCCGTTCCGCGACACCTACGACGCCGACCAGGCCCGCCGCGTCGCCAGCCGGTGGTCACGTGAGCCCGAGGCGTGGGCGTACACGGAAGCCGACTACGCCAACCCGGCAGGGTAAAAACCGCTCCGTCACAGCGCCGCCCCGGCACGTTGCCCGGGCGGCGCTGTTGTGTCCGCTGACGATTCCGGCCGCGGCCGCACACAAGAGGTCATGACTGACATAGCTTCCGAACCGTCCGCCGACTTCGTCAAGGAAAGCCCCGCCGGAATCCCGGCCGAGCACCTGCTCCGGGTCAT
>DASWAW010000405.1:0-1586 GCA_036390955.1 Arthrobacter sp. | reverse complement strand
CCGGTGCGGATGGCACTGACGGTCTGCTGGGAGACCACAAAATCCCGGGCGATGTCGGTGCCCTTTTCACCCCGGATGAGGCGGGCGAAGATGACCTCCACGTCCTCTTCGGTGAGTACCTGTTCTGCCATCACTTGCCTTTCATATGTTTGCGGTCGCCCCTGAGCAGGGTCACCAGTTCCCCTACGGTCATGACGCACCACTGGTCCATCGGGTCGGTCTTTCCTTTGCGCTTGGCAACGACGATGCCCACCAAGGCCTCGTCGTTGACCCGCTCCACCTCGGCCTCGGCCACCCACTCGGCGGCGAAGAACTGCCCGCCCCGGTCCTTGGTCTCGATGACAATCCGGCCGCCGTTGGGATGGCGGACGTTGGCGATGTCGCCGCGGTCTTTCGCCCCGGTCTTGACCTTGCGGTCGATCCTCGTGTCCTCCAGCGCCTCCGCCAGCCCGTCGGCGATCAGCCGCTCAAACTTCGCCCCCGCTTGCTTGGCTGTGGCCCTGCTCCTTGGCATTACGACTCCAATTTCGTTCTCGCCGACAGCTGCGGCAGTGACGCTTGTTGCGATAGGTGTAGACGTTGTCATCGGTGAGAGGATGTCCGTTGACACATTCCGCCCTGCGGGTACGGCGGGCGTTTTCGGCCCGAGTGACGGGCTCCAGGTGGCTCGGGTTGAAGCAGGGTCGATTCCGGCAGAGGTGATCAATCTCCAGACCCTCCGGGATAGGGCCCACGAAGGTCTCGTATGCGACCCTGTGGGTGCGGAGAGTTTGCGTTACGCCGTCCACATAAAGGCTGACGCTCCCGTACCCGCTGTCCTGCCTGGTGCCCGTCCATTCCCAGCAGCCACTCTCGGTGATCTCCCTGTTTCCCAGGAGCTTTTCCGCAAGGGTAAGTCGGTGGGCTGCCGCCGCTGCGGATGCAGTGCCAAGCTTCTGCGCGCATAGCCGGCACATGATTCCGGCCGGAGGCCACTTCGTCCATCGAGCCGTTTGGCACTCGGGACATACTGTGGTGTAGCCCTCCGGGGCCCGCTTTGCTGGCATGACCCAAATTATTCCTTGTCATCTGGGTACAGTCCGGCGGTCAGGGCCAGGGTGGCTGCCGCCCGGGTCGCCCACTTGGCGACGTTGGCGGCGTTGCCCTCGACAACTTCACTGACGGCCCCCGGCACCAGGACCGCAGCGTCCACGGCTGCGGTGGCGATGTCGGCCAGGGCCTGGACCTCGTCGGCATCCATTGTCAGGGTTACCCGGATGGAGCTGCCCCGGGTCACCTCGTGGACATATGTGGTATCGCTCATCTGGCTCCTTCAGCCCTGGAAATGCATGCGTGAGAGGTCGGCGTACAGCGGCAGTTGCCACCCTGCACGAGGGTCGGCTCGTCCTGTGCGATTCTTTATAGGACTGATATACAGCTGATCCCCCATCCGGTGCAGCGTCAAAATCAGCTCAGGAGTCTTGTCGATTTTGCCCCTGATACCCGCCCGGGGTATCGGACGGTCCCCGTTGGTGTACTCCCCCGTGGTGTGGTGGAGCGTGATGATCGCCGCCTTGGTGTCGCGGGCGAGTCCGTGGAGGAAGTCC
>DASWAW010000404.1:0-2134 GCA_036390955.1 Arthrobacter sp. | reverse complement strand
ATTGTTGGGACCGGATTCGCTGGCTGGGGACTGGGGGGTCATGAGACCACCTCCACTGTGGTGATTTTGGACAGCTCGCGGCGGATGGCCAGCATCGCTGTGTACGTGCAGAAAACCCGTTTGGGTTTGTCCCTGGCGCCGCTGATGAAGGCCGCCAACGCGGGGGCAATCTCGGTATTCACCGCGCCTACCGGGACGTCGTCGTATTGCAGCCGCAGCGCCATGTCGTAGGCGCGGGAGCCGCTCAACTGGTCCACGCCGCCGTCGCGGAGGGTGTCGAATTCGACGTCCCAGAGCCAGGACATGTCCCGGCCGTCGGCGTAATTGTCGTTGATCGCGATCATCGTGGCGTACCCCGCGGCGGGGAAGGACTTCAGCCCCAGGCGGAAGCCGCTGGGGTTCTTCACCAGGACCAGGTCCAACGGCAGGCCGTCGACGACGAGGCTCTCACCGCGTCCGAACGCCGGCGCCACCTGGGACAGTGCCCTCAGCAGGCCCTCGTTGTCCGCGACGGCCCTTTCTCCCACAACAGAGTCCCTCACCGCGATGGCCCGGGCCAGGGTCAGCGCTGCCGCGGCGTTGAAGATGTTGTAGACGCCGCGGAGCTTCATCGCCGTGGTGGCCGTGACGCCGTCGTACTCAAAGTCCGCATCCGCGGCGCCCACCCGGCGCAGCACGACGTCGGCGTGCGGCCTTGCGGGAGCGGGCGGCACCGGGCTGCCGGGCGCCGCCCGCATCTCGTCGTCGTTCGGGAAGGTGCTGAGCAGGGAGTCATCGAGGCCGAAGTAGAGGACGTCCGGGCCGTTGACGGTCTCCGCGATCCGGGCAACGCGCGGGTCCTCGCGGTTCAGCACGACGGTTCCCGTGGTCTTGGAGGCGATGTGCTGGAGCAGCTGCGCCGTTTTGTCGATCTCGCCGAAGCGGTCCAGCTGGTCCCGGAGGACGTTGAGCAGGAGACAGTAGCGCGGCGGCACCTGGTTGACGAAGTGCACGGCGTGGGCCTCGTCCAGTTCCAGCACGGCAACGTCGGCGTGCAGCCGCCCCCGCCAGTCCACCTCGCCGAGGAGCGCCGCGGCCACGCCGCGGGTGAAGTTGCTGCCGGTGCGGTTCGTGAAAACCTTCAGGCCCTGGCTCTCGAGCAGTTCCACCACCATCTTGGTGGTGGTGGTCTTGCCGTTCGTGCCGCTGACGACGGCGACGCCGTGCGGCAGCGTGGACAGTGTCCTGCGCATAAAGCCGGGGTCGATTTTTTCGACGACGAGCCCGGGAAGGGCAGAGCCTCCGCCCCTAAGCCGGGAGACCCGGCGGACGAGCTTGCCGAGCGGAACGCTGAAGTAAAACATGCTTTGTAATATATCCCAGCGGCGGCATGGAAGCCCGCCGGGAAGCGGCACCGCATGCCTGGGGGCAGGGCGCCGAGCATTATGCTGTTCGGATGACCAACCCCTCTACTGTGCCTTCTTCCCGCGTGGGTGCAGGCCTCCGGATCGGCGTCCTGGCTTTGCAGGGCGACTTCCGCGAACACCTGCATGCGATGGAAGCCGCCGGCGCCACCGGCGTCGGCGTCCGCCGCCCAGCCGAACTCGACGGCCTCGACGGACTCATCATTCCCGGCGGCGAATCGACCACAATCGACAAGCTGTCCAGGGCGTTCGGGCTCCGCGACCCGCTGCGCCGGCGCATCCGGGACGGGCTGCCCGTCTACGGTTCCTGCGCCGGGATGATCCTCCTCGCCGATGAGATCACCGACCCTGCAAAGGACCTCGCCGGCAACCCGCAGCAGACGTTCGGCGGCCTGGACATCACGGTGCGCCGGAACGCCTTCGGCCGTCAGCGCGAGTCGTTCGAAACGGACCTCGATTTCAAGGGCCTGGACTTCAGCGCCACGGCCGACGGGGTCGCCCCGGTCCACGCCGTCTTCATCCGCGGACCCTGGGTGGAACGGGTCGGCGACGGCGTGGAGGTCCTCGCCACGGTTGAACCTTCCAGGGCATCCCACCCCGAGGCCCTGGCCGGGACGGCTAGAATTGTAGCTGTGCGTTCCGGCAAGCTGCTGGCCACCTCCTTCCACCCGGAAGTGACGGGGGAGAAGCGCGTGCATGAATTGTTTATTCGAATGATCAGAGGAGAAGCG
>DASWAW010000403.1:0-6807 GCA_036390955.1 Arthrobacter sp. | reverse complement strand
CTCGCCCTGTCCAGCTACATCTGCCGCCAGCTGGGGCAGGAGGAACGGGCCGCCGTCTACGAAAAGTTCCTCCGCACCCCTGACGGCATGGAGACGGACCCGTTCAAGGCCCGCATCAACGCCAAGGTCCGCCAGCGCTCACTGAACGAACCGAACCTGTACGACAAGGAAATCTTCCGCGCGATGGACAACTCGAATCCGGATGCGGAACGCGAGTGGCGGATGCTGCGGCTGGAGGCGCTGCTTTTCCTGCGCGCCCACGGCGGCTCGGAAACCATCGGCGCCCCGGAGCTCGACCGCCGGATCGGCAACGAACTCGAGTCCGTCCGTTCCTGAGGCGTTTGGCCCCTACCCCCTAGGGGCCGGGCGTTGTAGATTCACCCCATGACGAACAATCTGAGCGTTGTGATCAACTCCGACGCGCAGCAGGTTTGGACAATGCTGCGCGAGCCCGCCAAGGTTGCCCAGTGGCACGGCTGGGAAGCCGACGACCAGGCGGACGAGATCAATGAGATCTACTTCAGCCCGAGTGTGGTCGAAGGCGCCGACCACACTTCCCTGGTGGTCGACGGCGGGGACGTATTCACCTTGAAACCGGTCCCGACGGGCACGGAAGTCAGCGTCACGCGGGCCGCCGTGGACCACAATTCCGAGTGGGCCGCCTGGGACGAGGACATCACCCAGGGCTGGCTGACGTTCCTCCAGCAGCTGCGTTTCGCACTGGAAAGGCATCCGCACGGAAGGCGCCGGACCTTCTTCTTCTCCGTACCGGGAAACGAGGAGTCCGCCATCGAACGGCTCGGCCTCAGCGAGGTCCCCAAGCCCGGCGAACCCTACTCGCTCACGCTGGCCACGGGCGAGGAAATCTCCGGCAAGGTGTGGTTCCGCAGCAACCACCAGGTGGGCCTGACCGTCCACCACTACGCGGAACACGGCGAGGGCCTGGTAATCGTGGCGGACCAGCCGGCCATCAAGGACATCAGGCCCAAGGGCGGAGCCCTGGTCATCATCTCCACCTATGACCTCGGGGCGCACCAGTTGGAGTCCATCCGCAACTACTGGGACAAGTGGCGGGCTGAGAACTACCCCACATCCGATCCGTTGCACTAAAGGTTGAAGGCTGTTAGCTGGCACACTTGAACCGTGCCAGCCAATCCTGAATCACCCGTGCCATCGCTCCTGCCGGCCCGGCAGTCCGAGTTTTCCTTCCGTGTGGGCAAGCGCCTGAGCGAGAGCTGCTCGCCGTCGGCGGCCCAGGTCGGCGCCAACGGCGGGGAGTTCCTCGGCCGCACCGGCACCATCACCACACCCCATGGCGAGATCCAGACCCCGGCGTTCATCGCGGTCGGCACCAAGGCCACGGTCAAGTCGGTGCTCCCGGAGTCGGTCGCCGAGCTGGGCGCGCAGGCCGTGCTGGCCAACGCCTACCACCTGTACCTGCAGCCCGGCGCGGACATCCTGGATGAAGCCGGCGGTCTGGGCGCCTTCATGAACTGGCGCGGGCCCACGTTCACCGACTCCGGCGGCTTCCAGGTCATGAGCCTGGGCTCGGGGTTCAAGAAGGTCATCGACATGAAATCCGTGGACCAGTCCGGACCCGATGACGCCGTCGCCCCCGGCAAGGAGCGCCTGGCCCACGTGGACGAGGAGGGTGTGTGGTTCAAGAGCCACCTCAACGGGGACCGGCACCGCTTCAGCCCCGAGATCTCCATGAACGTCCAGCACCAGATCGGCGCGGACATCATGTTCGCCTTCGACGAGCTGACGACGCTGCAGAACTCCCGCGGCTACCAGGAGGAATCCCTGGAACGCACCCGGCGGTGGGCCGAGCGCTGCATCACCGAGCACTTCCGGCTGACCTCCGAGCGCCCGGGCAAACCGTACCAGGCGCTCTTCGGCGTGATCCAGGGCGCCCAGTACGAGGACCTGCGCCGCAAGGCCTGCCGCGACCTCGGCGCGATGAACTTCGACGGTTTCGGCATCGGCGGGGCCCTGGAGAAGGAAAACCTGGGCACGATCGTGCGCTGGTGCAACGAGGAGCTGCCGGAGAACAAGCCCCGGCACCTGCTCGGCATCTCCGAGCCGGACGATATTTTCACCGCGATCGAGAACGGCGCGGACACCTTCGACTGCGTCTCGCCCACACGCGTGGCCCGGAACTCGGCGTTCTACCACCCCACCGGCCGGTACAACCTCTCCGGCGCCAAGTACAAGCGCGACTTCGGCCCGCTGCAGGAAGGCTGCGACTGCTACGCCTGCCTGAACTACTCCCGGGCCTACATCCACCACCTGTTCAAGGCCAAGGAAATGGTCTCGGCGACGCTGATTTCGATCCACAACGAGCGCTTCGTGGTGAAAATGGTCGACGACGCCCGGCTCGCCATCGAGGCCGGCAACTTCTTCGAGTTCAAGGCCGAGACCCTGGGGCAGTACTACTCCTAGGTACCTCCCGCCGTCGTCGCGGTCGCCGTCGCTCCGGCGTGCCCGGCGTCGAGGTCGCCGTCGCTCCGGCATGCCCCGGCGTCGAGGTCGCCGGAAGCGTGCGGGGTCGCCGGATCGTTCCGGCGACCCCGCTGCGATCCGGCGATCTCGACGACTACGGCCGCTACTTCGTGAGGTGCAGCGACGCCGAGAGCGCCGCGTCAGCGTCCCGCAGGACCTTGGCCGCCACCTGGAGGCCCTCGATCCGGCCCAGGGAGACGTCCTCGTGCTCGATGTTGACGAGCATGTTCGGGTCCACCTCGTACAGCGCGCGCAGGAATTCCGTCCAGAAGGCGGTGTCGTGCCCGCGGCCGAGCGCCACGAAGTCCCACGCGGAGTCCTTGGGCCATTCATTGGCCCACTCGTCGCCGCCGAGATTGGTGCGGTTTTCCTCCGGCGCCAGCCGGCGGAAGCTGTTGTCGAGGACACCGTAGAGCGCAGCATTCCGCGTGTTCACGCGGACATCCTTCGCGGCTGCCTGGAAGACCAGCGGACCGAGTTCGCGGACCACCGCGACCGGATCCATCTGCTGCCAGAACAAGTGCGAGGCGTCCAGCTCGACGCCGACATGGGTCGCGCCGGTGAGCTCGATGAGCTTCCGGACATCGGCGGTGTTGAACACGATGTTCTGCGGGTGCAGTTCGAGCGCCACTTTCACGCCGTGGTCGGCGGCGAGGCGGTCGGTTTCCTTCCAGAAGTCCGCCGCGATGCCCCACTGGTAGTCGAGTACGTCCAGGGCGGCGGAATTCCAGGCGTTGACAACCCAGTTGACCGTCGTGGCCCCGGGCTCGCCGCCGGGCAGACCGGACATGGTCACCACCCGGTCCTGTCCCAGCCGATGCGCCAGCCGGATGGAGCGGCGGATGTCCTCGGCGTGTTTCTCGCCGATCTCGCGCTTGGGGTGCAGCGGATTGCCGTTGCAGTTCAGGCCGGCAATGGAGACGCCAGTTCCCTCGAAGATGGCGAGGAAGTCGTCCCGGGCCGCGTCGCTCGCCAGGATCTGGTCCATGTTGGGGACGTGGACCGCCGGCAGGAATCCACCGGTGTTGATTTCGATGCCGGTCAGTCCCAGGTCGGCGATGACCTTGAGGGCCTCGGGAAGGGGCCGGTCGTGCAGGATGGCGTTGTAGACACCGAGTTTCATAGCGTGATCTGCTTTCCGTTGTTGAGCGCGGATTCGGTGACCGCGCCGAGCAGTTCCATGTTGCGCACGCCCTCGTCGAACGTGGCGCAGCGGGGCAGGGAATCCGCCTCGCTGAGGCCGGCGACCTCCTCGAGGAAGGCCCGGGCCTGGTAGCCGAAAGCGTCGTTCTGGCCGAATCCGACGCTGGGCGCGTCCATGGCCAGGCCGCCGGCGATGTAGGGGTGTCCGGGACCGAGAATGACCTGGCGGTAGCCGTTCTCGTTGGCCGGGCCGTCGTTGAGGAACAGTTCGATCTCCGCAGGGCGGCGCTGGTCGAACCTGGCGGCGCCGTTCTCGCAGAAGACCTCGAAGATGAGGCTGTTGGCGTGGCCGGCGGCGACACGCGAGACCTCGAAACCGCCGGCGCCGTTCTCGAATTCGGCGGAGAACACTGCGTAGTCGTCGTTTTCGACGGGCTCGAAGTTGTCGCTGACCGCGGCGTGGTCATGGCCCATGACGGCGCCGAGCGGCAGCGGGCGCTTGCCGATCACCGTGCTGAGGCGTCCGCCGCTGATGGACTTGATGTCACCGCAAAGGAATTCGGCGACGTACGTCAGGTGGCTTCCGACGTCGGCCAGCGCGCCCGAGCCGGGGCCGCCCTTGTAGCGCCAGCTCATGGGGGCAGAGGGGCTGAACCCGTAGTCGGTCCAGTAGCGGCCGCTGAAGTGCAGGACCTTGCCGAGGACACCGGATCGGATGAGGTCGCGGATGTACGCGATGCCGGGCGTGCGGCGGAAGGTGAACCCGATGCGCGCGATCGAGCTGGCATTGCGGGCCGCCTCGGCCATGGCGCGGGCATCCTCGATTGAATCGCTCAGCGGCTTCTCGCACAGCACGTGCTTGCCGGCGGCGAGCAGGCCTTCCACAACTTCGCGGTGCAGGGAGTTCGCGATCACGACGCTCACAACGTCGATGTCATCGGCCGCAGCGATCGCCTGCCACGACGTGTCATTGCGTTCGTAGCCGAAGCGTTTCGCCGCCAGGGAGCCGAACTCGGCGTTGACGTCGCCGATGGAGACCAGCCGGATGGGCGGGAGGACGGGGCTGTAAAGCGCCGATGCCGTGCGGTACGCGGCCGCGTGCGCTTTGCCCGCCATTCCGGCGCCGATTACGGCGACTCCTAAACTGTCAGCCATCGATTTCTCCTTTGAAATTCGGCCAGGCCGACGGCCCGACGCTATAAAATTGGAGCGCTACAAAAACTTGCGCTGAATAAAGCGTAACTATGTGCATATGTCCTGTCAATGGTTGGCCAGTTATCCTCGGATGAGACATGAAAGGCTCTGCAGATGACGCTGAACACCGCCAGGAAACGCCGCCCGACGATCTACGACGTCGCCGAGGCCGCCGGCGTCTCGCCGTCGCTGGTCTCACTCGTGCTCCAGAACCCGTCAAAGGTGAGCGAGAAGCGCCGGGAGGCGGTCCGCGCGGCCATGTCGGAACTAGGGTACCGGCCCAGCCGTGCGGCGACTACGCTCGCCAGCAGCCAGACGAAGAGCATCGGACTCGTCATCGACGACTTCAGGAATCTCTGGTTCGTGGACCTGCTGCGCAGCATGGAATCAGCCCTCTCACCCCATGGCTACCAGGTCACCCTCGCGGATTCACGCCCCGGCGAGAACCGCATCACGGAAGCCACCGACGGCCTGCTGTCCATGCATGTGGAGGGCCTGGTAATCGCTGCCGAACCGAGTGAGGCGATGATGGCCGGGACCTGGGTTCCCGCCGTCGTCGCGGGCTGGCGGGACGGCGTCCCCGCCGGGGCCGGCCTCATCACCAATGACGACGACGGCGGCGGCCGTATGGCGGCGGAACACCTGCTGGGTCTCGGCCACACGCGGATCGGACACCTCACGGGATCCGGCGGCGCCGCCGCCCACCGGCGGGAAGGCTTCCGGGGCCGCATCCTGGAGGCCGGTGTCGAGCTCCGGATCGCCGGCGAATCCCAGGGGACCGCCGAGGAGGACGGCTATGCGGCGGCCTGTTGGATTCTTGACCACCACCCCGGCACGACGGCCCTGTTCGCGGCCAACGACACCATGGCCCTGGGCGCCCTCGCGGCGGCCAAGGCACGCGGCCTGTCCGTCCCGGCAGACCTCTCCGTGATCGGCTATGACAACTCGCAGCTGGCCAAGTCGCGGTACCTAGACATGTCCTCCGTAGACAACCGCAGCGACATCGTCGGCGTCGATGTCGCCAACACCCTGCTGGCGCGGATCCAGGACCCCACCCTCGAGCCTGAGCGCAGGCTGATCGAACCCACCCTCGTCGTCCGCGGCACCACGGCCCGGGTTTCCGGCTGACGGGGACCGCGCCGGCGGCCGCCTACGCCCCAGCCCCCCGGCCGGCCCCGCCCCCTCGAAGTCGCCGGACCCGTCCGGGGTCGCCGAAATTTTACGGCGACCCCGGGCCGGTCCGGCGATCTCGCGTTTTCCAGCGCTGCAGCCACCGGAGCACTCGGGTTTCCACATAGTGCCAGTGGAGCCTGCCGCCCGCGTCCACGGCGGCTGATGCTGTTGGCATGACTCAAAACCATGTACCGGGGCTGCCGCCAGAGGGCAATCTCTGGCGTACTGAACAACTGCTCGACCGCGGCTACGGCCAGCGGGCCATCCGCCAACTCCTGGAATCAGGCGCCCTCGTCCGGCTCCGGCATGGCTGCTACATCCGCGCCAGCCACTGGAAGGCCCAGTCCCCGCCCGCACGGAGCCGGCTGCTCATCTTCGCGCACGCCCACGGAACGCGGACGACGTCGTCCGGCAGCTTCCTGTACAGCCACACCTCCGCAGCACGTCTCCGCCATCTCTTCCTCTGGGACGTGGATGACGCCATCCATGTCCTTCAGAAGGTGCGGCCGTCTAATGAACGCCACGGAAAAGACGTACGCTGCCATACGCGTCCTTTCGACGAACACGACGTCGCCATCGTGAATGGTCTTCGCACGACTTCTCTGGAGCGCACGATTGCCGACTGCGCAATGATGCTGCGCTACAGGCAGGCCTTGATCCTCACCGATCATGCACTTCGCTTGGGCGCAGACCTGGCCGCTCTTCAGACCATGGCTGATGCCCTGGACGGCCGGCGGGGAATCCGCACCTTCCGCCGCGTCCTCGCAACGGCCGATTCACGGTCCGAATCTCCCG
>DASWAW010000402.1:0-13635 GCA_036390955.1 Arthrobacter sp. | reverse complement strand
AGCGGACGCCGGAATCGCTGCGCATCATTTCGCATGACGACGACGAAAAGGTCCGGTCCGTCCAGCTCTACGGCGTGGACCCCGTCACTGTGGGCCAGGCTGTCCGGATGCTCGTGGAGGAAGACCGCGCGGACCACATCGACCTCAACTTCGGCTGCCCCGTGCCCAAGGTGACGCGGCGCGGCGGCGGGTCCGCCCTGCCCTGGAAGATCGACCTGTTCACCTCGATCGTCAGGACCGCGGTCAAGGAAGCCTCCAAAGGCAACGTCCCGCTGACCATCAAGATGCGCAAGGGCATTGACGAGGACCACCTCACCTACCTCGACGCCGGCCGGATTGCCCGTGATTCCGGGGTCGCCGCCGTCGCGCTCCACGGCCGCACCGCGGCGCAGTTCTACTCCGGCCAGGCCGACTGGTCCGCGATCGCCCGGCTGCGCGAAGCCCTGCCGGACATCCCGGTCCTTGGCAACGGCGACATCTGGTCCGCCGAAGACGCCATCCGCATGGTCCGCGAGACCGGAGTGGACGGTGTGGTGGTCGGCCGCGGCTGCCAGGGACGCCCGTGGCTGTTCGGCGACCTCATGGCGGCCTTCGAAGGCAGCGAGGAGCGGCACAAGCCGGACCTGCGGATGGTCGCCGGGAGCGTCTACCGCCACGCCGAACTGATGGTCGAAACCTTCGGCGACGAGGGCAAGGCCCTGCGTGAAATCCGCAAGCACATGGCCTGGTACTTCAAGGGCTATGTGGTCGGAAGTGAACTGCGGACCAAACTGGCGATGGTGACGAGCCTCGAGGTGCTCCGCGGGACCCTGGACCAGCTGGACCTGAATTCCCCGTACCCCGGGGTCGACGCCGAAGGCCCCCGCGGCCGTGCGGGCTCGCCGAAGAAGCCCGCCCTGCCCAAGGACTGGCTGCTGGACCGCAACATGGACGCCGAGCAGTCGCGTGAAATCAGCCATGCGGAACTGGACGTGTCCGGTGGCTGAAACCAGGACCACCGCCCCGGTGCTGGACGGCTATGTGGCCCGCGACACCGCCCGCTGGGTGGAGGAGCCGCCCAAGTCCACGTACCGCTCCGACTTTGAACGCGACCGCGCCCGGGTGCTGCACTCCTCGGCCCTGCGCCGGCTCGGGGCCAAAACCCAGGTCGTGGCGCCGGACACCGACGACTTCGTCCGGACCCGCCTCACCCACAGCCTCGAGGTCGCCCAGGTGGGCCGCGAACTGGGCCGTGCCCTGGGTTGCGACCCCGACGTCGTTGACACCGCCTGCCTCAGCCATGACCTCGGCCACCCGCCGTTCGGCCATAACGGCGAATCGGCCCTCAACGAGGTTGCCCACGCGATCGGCGGCTTCGAAGGCAACGCCCAAACCCTGCGCCTGCTGACCCGGCTCGAGCCCAAGGTCCTGGCCGCCGACGGGCGTCCTGCCGGGCTCAACCTCACCCGCGCCAGCCTCGACGCCGCCGCGAAGTACCCCTGGTCGGCCATGAACGCCCCCATCATCCACGGCGAGCGGACCAGCAAGTTCGGCGCCTACGAGGATGACCTGCCCATCTTCGACTGGATCCGCGAGGACGCCCCGGAGCGCCGCTCCTGCCTCGAAGCGCAGGTCATGGACCTCGCCGACGACATCTCCTACTCCGTGCACGACGTCGAGGACGCGATTGTCGCCGGGCACTTCCAGCTGCGCTGGATGGACAACCCGGACCACCGTGCCCGTGTGGTCGGCTACGCCAAACAGTGGTATCTGCCGCACAACGACCCCGCCGCGATTGATGCAGCCCTCGCCCGGCTCGAGGCCACAAGCGTGTGGGTCCGCGAGGCCGACGGCAGCCGCAAATCGATGGCAGCGCTGAAGGACATGACCAGCCAGCTGATCGGCCGGTTCTGTCAGAGTGCGCTGGCGTCCACCCGCGAGGTTTATGGTCCGGAGAACCTGACCCGCTACAACGCGGAGCTGATCGTCCCGGACGAGACCGTGATGGAAATCGCTGTGATGAAGGGCCTGGCCACCACCTTCGTGATGACCACCGAGCACCGGCAGCCCATCTACGAACGCCAGCGAGAGGTCCTTCACGCTCTTGTCACTGCCCTGAGTGCCACTGGGGACCGCCACCTGGAGCCGATGTTCGCCGCCGACTGGCTCGACGCGGCGGACGACGCCGGACGGCTGCGTGTTGTGATCGACCAGGTCGCGTCGCTGACCGACGGCTCCGCGCTGGCCGCTTACGAGCGGCACGTCGGCAGCCTGCCGTCGCTGTGGTGACGTCTCTGGTGACGTTGCCCGCACTGTCCTGCTTTGCGCTGTTCCGGTCGGGGACCGGTACTAGGATGGCACTGTGGCCGGCCTGATCAAACGCGAAGATATCGACGAAGTACGCCAGCGCACGGACATCAAGGAAGTTGTCGACGGCTACGTGACGCTCAAGGTCGCTGGCCTGGGCTCCTACAAAGGCCTGTGCCCCTTCCATGACGAGCGGTCGCCCTCATTCACCGTCCGGCCCCAGGTGGGCCGGTACCACTGCTTCGGCTGCGGCGAGGACGGCGACGTCATCGCCTTCGTGCAGAAACTGGACCACACCTCGTTCCACGAGGCCGTGGAGAAACTGGCCGCCCGGATCGGCTTCGAGCTCCGGTACGAAGACGGCGGCTCCGGCCCGAACCGCGAGGAGGTCGGCCGGCGGCAGCGCCTGCTCGACGCCCACAAGGTCGCGGACGAGTTCTTCCGCGCCCAGCTGCTGACCGCCGGCGCCACCGAAGGCCGGAACTTTCTGCACGACCGCGGCTTCGACCGCACGGCCGCCGACCAGTTCGGCGTCGGCTACGCCCCGCAGGGCTGGGACTCGCTGCTCAAGCACCTTCGGGGGAGGGGCTTCACCGATCCCGAACTCAAGCTCACCGGGATGTTCTCCGAAGGCGGCCGGGGGATCTACGACCGGTTCCGCGGCCGGCTGATCTGGCCGATCCGCGACATCGCCGGAGACACCATCGGCTTTGGTGCCCGCAAGCTCTACGAGGACGACCAGGGCCCCAAATACCTGAACACGCCCGAGACCGCGCTGTACAAGAAGTCGCAGGTCCTCTACGGGATCGACCTCGCCAAGCGCAACATCGCCAAGGACCGCCAGATCGTCGTGGTGGAGGGGTACACCGACGTCATGGCCTGCCACCTCGCCGGGATCACGACGGCGGTCGCCACCTGCGGTACGGCGTTCGGCACCGAGCACATCAAGATCGCCCGCCGCCTGCTCTCCGACGACGGCAGCGGCGGCGAGGTCATCTTCACCTTCGACGGTGACGCCGCCGGCCAGAAGGCGGCCCTGCGGGCCTTCGAGGAGGACCAGCGCTTCGTCGCGCAGACCTATGTCGCGGTGGAGCCCAACGGGGCCGACCCCTGCGAGCTGCGCCAGTCCAAGGGCGACGCGGCCGTCCGGGACCTGATCAGCACCCGGCGGCCGCTGTTTGAATTCGCCATCCGCGCCGCACTCAAACGGCACAACCTGGACACGGTGGAGGGCCGGATCGCCGCCCTGCGGGAATCCGCGCCGGTCGTCGCCCAGATCCGCGACGCGGGCATCCGTCCCGCCTACGCGCGGGAACTGTCCGGCTGGCTGGGCATGCCGGTGGAGGAGGTCAGCCGGGCCGTCGGTGCGGCTGCCAAGCGTGCGGCCCAGCCGCAGGGCGGCGGATCGGGCACCGGCCACTACCAGGCGCAGGGCAACGCCGCGGGCCGCGGCCAGGGCTCAGGATACGCTCCGGTGGCCGGCGGGGGGTCCGCGCCGGGGGTTGCACCGCTGCCGCCGTCGGCCGTGCTGCCGGCTTTCAACCGGCCGGACCCGCGCGACCCCGTCGCCGCGATGGAACGGCAGGCGCTCGAGGTTGCCCTGCAGCAGCCGGCGATGCTGGAAGGCGAGACCTGGCTGCGTTTCTCCGAGGCGAGGCTCTCCACGCCGGCGTACCTGGCCATCCACCAGGCCATCCGGGCCACCGGTCTGGCGTCCGCGGGCGACCCGGTGCGCTGGGTGGAACAGCTGCTGCAGGAGGTTCCTGAGCCGCTGCGCCCGCTCGTGTCCGAGCTGGCCGTGGTGCCGCTGCCGGCCAGTACGGCCGACGGTGTCCTGCGCTACTGCCGGGACATTCTCGCGCGGCTGTTCGAGCTGCAGATCACCCGGGTCAAGGCTGAAAAAATGGGACAGCTGCAGCGGCTGGACGCTTCCGCAGACCCTGAAGAGTTCCAGCGGCTGAACCGGGAGCTGATGCAGCTGGAAATGCAGCGGCGGTCCCTGCGCTCCGAGGCCTGAGGGCCGGGCGCGGGGCTCAATTTCACTTCCCGGCCGGGTGTTTGCTAGGCTTATACCCGCTTCATTCCTCCTTAGCTCAATTGGCAGAGCATTCGACTGTTAATCGAAGGGTTGCTGGTTCAAGTCCAGCAGGAGGAGCGCGCAGTCCCCGTTCCGGGTCACCGGGACGGGGACTTTTTTATACCCGGAGGGGGTATGGGCGTGATTCGTGGGGGAGGGTGACGGGCCGATTTCCTAAGCGGGAAAACCTTTGCTAATGTCGTACCTGCTTCATTCCTCCTTAGCTCAATTGGCAGAGCATTCGACTGTTAATCGAAGGGTTGCTGGTTCAAGTCCAGCAGGAGGAGCGGACAGGTCCCGCAGCCGGTGATTCACTGGCTGCGGGACCTTTTTTTGTGCCCTCTTACGGCGGCTTATCCCGTGCTCAGACGAAGTACATCTCAACCTGCAGGAACCGCTCGGCCTCGGCCACGGCTCCCTGGAAGGCTTCAAATTCGGTGGGGGACTTCCGGGGTTCGCGCGGGTGCCACTCGTGCGGGGCGGAGTGGACCTGGGTAAAGCCGCCGCCGGGCGGGGCGTAGAAGATGCCGAAGCGCTGCACCGGCCACTCGGGCGAGGATTCCGGGGCGACCAGGAGCGCCGAGTCGTAGGCCGGGTTGTACCACTGGGCAATCGGGCGCCGGCGGTCCTCGGTGAACAGGCCGGCCGCGAACAGCGCCGCCGACTGCTGGCTCATCTGGCTGCACAGGCGATCCCACCACAGTGGCAGGATCCCGGTGTCGTACCGCTGCCACGTGGCCGGGAGGGGCGGATGATCCTGCCAGTGGGGCACATCTACAACTTTATCGCCCGGGCTCGGGCGGGAACAGGGGCCGAGGGCCGGGGTCGGGTGCCGGGCCGGGTGCGGGCTGCACGGGTGCTCGGTGCACGCACGCCCCCGGGGGGACATGCCCCGCGCCCGGGTAGGCCGATGGACATAGTGCCCGTATGTCCACTCCTGGCCCGGAGGACTGGACATGTCCTCCGGGGTGCGCGGCACGCTGCCCGGCCCGCCGAGGGACATGCCCCGCGCTCGGGTTAGCGGGTGGACATAGTGCCCGTATGTGCACTCCTGGCTGCGAAGACTGGACATGTCCCGGGGCGGGGTTGGCGGCGGGGCGGGGGTTGGCGGCGGGGCGGGCTACTGGATCGGCGGGACCGTGCTGGGCCTGACGACCAGCCAGAGCGCGGCGGCTGCCAGGAAGATGCACGCGGCCTGGACCGCGCCCATCGGGGTGGCGGAAGTGATGCCCAACCAGCCCACCACCGGCGAGATGAGGCCGGCCATCAGGAACGTGGCGGCGCCGAGCAGGGACGCTGCGGTGCCCGCCTGTGCGCCGTGCTTGGCCAGCGCGAGCACCTGGACGCAGGGGAACGTGAAGCCGGCGCCGAGGATGTAGAACCACAGCGGAACCGTCACACCCCACAGCCCGAAGCCCAGCTGGTCGAAGATCACGATCAGCACGGCCATGAGAAACATCCACGCCGTGGAGCACGCCAGGATCCACTGCGGCGGGACCTTCCGGATGAGCCGTGAACTGGTCTGCACCCCCGCGACAATGCCCAGGGAATTCACGCCGAAGAGGAGGCCGTACTGCTGGGGGCTGAAGCCGTAGACATTCTGGAACAGGAACGGCGACGCGGAAAGGTAGGTGAACAGCCCGCCGAAGTTCATCCCGCCCACCAGCAGCAGGCCAACGAAGATCCGGTCCGCGAACAGGACGCCGTAGCGCTGGCGGGCGGTCATGCCGGTCTTTCCGCGGAGTTCCCGGGGCAGCGTCTCGCGCACCACGAACACCGCGGCGATGAGGACGCACATGCCGTAACCGGCCAGGAAGAAGAAGATCCCCGGCCACGGCATGAACAGCAGCAGCTGCGAACCGATGACCGGGGCGAGGATCGGCGCCAGGCCGTTCACCAGGGCCATCCGGGAGAACATCCGCACCATGGCGAAGCCGCTGAACAGGTCCCGCACCATCGCCATGGCCACCACGCCGCCTCCCGCCGCGCCGATGCCCATCAGCACCCGGAAGAAGCCCAGCGTCGAAATATCGGTCGACAGGGCCGCCCCCAGCGAAGCCATGATGTGCACCCCGGTCGCCAGGATCAGCGGCATCCGCCGGCCGAACTTGTCACTGAGCGGTCCCACCACCAGCTGGCCCAGGGCAAAGCCGATCGTGGTGCCGGTCAGCGTCAGCTGCACGGCCGCCTGCGAGACGCCCAGGCTCTCTTCCAGCGCCGGGAAGGCCGGAAGGTACAGGTCCACGGTGAAGGGTCCCAGGGCGGTCAATGCGCCCAGCATCAGGATGTAGAGAAGCTTGCGGCGCCGGGTCAGGGAATCGCCGGGATTGGTGGGTGTAGTCACAGTGGTCAATCCTAGGGCGCACGACCAGCAGGCCGGGTGTGCGGCAGGGGGCGCGCCACAGCCCGCCACCGCGCCCCGGTCCGGAGCCTGAATGGTAGTTTTGACACCGGGGTGTGCGTGAAGCTGCGCAGACCGGCAATCCCGCGCAAGCGGAATCACGGACGTAACCAGTTAGGCGGGACCGATGAGCGGACGTCACAGCGGCGGCACAAGCGGAGGGCTGCGCATTTCCGCGCTGCCCAGGACCCTGAAACTGATCTCCAAACTGGCCCCGCGGCAGCTCAACGACGAGATTGCCCTCGCAAAGATCGAGATCAAGCGCAAGGGCATCGAGGTCGGCGTAGCCGCCGCCTTTCTCGCCGTCGCGCTCGTCTTCGCTGGCTTCCTGGTCGTCGGCCTCATCGTCGCCGCCATCATGGGCCTCGCCACAATCATGCCGGCCTGGCTAGCGGCCCTGCTGGTCTGCGGAGTATTCCTGCTGATCGCGGCGATTGTCGGGCTGGTGGGCGTCGGCAAGTTCAAGAAGTCCATGCCGCTGGTCCCTGCAGACACCATCCGCGGCCTCAAGTACGACCTCGGCATCGCCAAAGAGGGCTCCGCCTTCGATCCCGCCATCCTGGACCCTGACTCCGCGCAGTACAAGGCAGCCAAGGCCGCCGAAGCCGAGGCCGCCGCGAAGGCCAAAGCGGAGAAGGAAGCTAAGAGGGCCGCCGAGCCGGACTTCGGTCCGCCTCCCACCGAAGCCGAACTGCGACGCCGGCTGGACGAGCGCCGCACCCACCTCACGGGTGTCCGCGATGAACTCAACGAGGAACTCGACGTCAAGACCCAGGCGCAGGCCCTCCTGGCGGCGGCCCAGGTGAAGCTGCACGACGGCAAGGAACAGCTCAGCGGCAAGGTCGCCGGTTTCCGGACCGCTGCCGCCGAGCGCACCGCGAAATGGCGGACGACGGCGGCGGCCGCTCCGGACAGCGCCGGCGCTGCCGGCGTGGCAAGCGAGCTGGGCCAGCGGTGGAAACCCCTCGTGGCACTGACCGCCTCAGCGGCAGCGCTCGTGTACCTGCTGCGCAAACTGATCAAGGGCTAGCAGCCCGCTGAACTGCGACGCCCGAACGTCGCCGGCCACGGAAAGGGGGACTGGATGAAGTTCATCGGCGCTGGTTCCCGGCCTGGTCAGGCCCAGATCCACCACGACCGGGTCTTCACGGTCCCCAACGTCGTGACGGTGGTGAGGTTCCTCGGCGTCCCGCTCTTCATCTGGCTCGTCCTCGGGGAACAGGAATACGGTTACGCCGCCCTCGTCCTGGCCATTATGGGCAGCACCGCCTGGGTGGACGGCTACTTCGCCCGCCGGTTCGACCAGATGTCCAACCTGGGGCGGGTCATGGACCCCATCGCAGACCGGCTGTCGCTGATCGCCGTGGCCGTAACGCTGGTGATCGCCGGCGTCGTGGAGTGGTGGTACCTCGCGGCGCTGCTCGTCCCGGACGCCATCCTGCTCGCCCTGTCGCTCTACTACTTCCACGGCCACCCCGACCTGCCGGTCAGCAGCATCGGCAAGATCCGGACCGCGCTCCTGTTGGTCGGCACCCCGCTGCTCGTCCTCTCCAAGCTCCCGGTCCCCGGCGCCGAGGTCTACTTCGTGGCCGCCTGGATCTTCCTCGGGCTCGGGCTGGTAGGACACTGGATCGCCGGCTACAACTACTTCTGGGCCATCATCCGCAAGGGGAAAGCGCTCAAGGCCGCCGATCCCGACGCCGAAGGCGGCACCCGCTGATGGTGTGGTTCGCCGTCATGCTTGCTGTGCTGGGCGCGTTCTGCCTGGCCTTCGGCGCCCAGCGCCAGGGCAGTGCGGTCAAGGCCGACACCGGGGGACTCGCGCTCAGCAGCCACGGCATGCTCCGCCTGATCCGCAACCCCCGCTGGGTGTTCGGCCTGCTGCTGCTGTGTGCGGGCATGGCGATGAACGCCGTCGCCCTGGTCATGGCGCCGCTGACCGTGGTCCAGCCCATCGGGGCCATCGCCCTCGTCATCACCACGATCGTCAACACCAAGGACCAGGGGCTGACCCTCAACCGGGCCACGGTTGTGGCGATTTCCTGCTGCGTCACGGGCTCGGCCCTTTTTGTGGTGCTGGCCGTGAATGTGACCCAGGAGACCCACCAGGTCAGCTCCTCCGACGAGCTGACCATTGTGCTGCTGCTGGCCCTGGCGGTCGGACTGTTTGGAACGCTCGCCCTGATGTTCAAGCACCGGATGAGCGCCTTCATCTATATCCTGGGTGCGGGCATCCTGTTCGGCTTTGTCGCCGTGCTGACCCGCATCATCGGCAAGCATTTGCTGGATCCGAACGGCCTGGGCGTGCTGAATGTGCCGTGGTATTCGGCGGTCGCAATAATCGCCGCCGGCGTCCTTGGCTCGTGGTTCGTCCAAAACGCGTACTCCGGGGGCCCGCCGGACCTCGTGATCGCCGGGCTGACGGTGATCGACCCGATGGTGGGCATCGCGATCGGCATCACGATCCTCGACGAACTGCGCCCCGATGTCCACGCCGTGACGGCGATTGCGATGGGGGCGGCCGGATCGCTTGCTATCGTGGGAGTGATCGCTTTGTCCAGGCACCATCCCGAAGTCACCAAGCGCAAGAAAGACGCTCGGAAGGCCGCAGGCCGGGTGTCCTAGGGCAAACCAGACCTCAGCAGTAGGCCCGGCACGCCTGCACCGACGGCCACCACCGTCCCAGCTGCCCGCACCGTGACCACCAGGAGCTCTCCACGTGACCATGCCCGACAACCAGCATCCGCTGACCATTCTGATTGCCGCGGACACCTACCCGCCCCACGTCAACGGCGCTGCCATGTTCAGCTACCGCCTGGCCAAGGGCATGAGGGCGCGCGGACACGATGTTCACGTCCTGGCCTGCCGCCCGGATAAGGGCAAGAGCTACACGGAATTCAGCGACGAGGGTACCGTCCACCGGATCCGCTCGCACTCCGTTCCCACCCACGAATACTTCCGGATCACCTTCCCCTGGGAGATCAAGAAGGAAATCAGCCTCCTGTTTGACCGCATCCAGCCCGACGTGGTGCACATCCAGAGCCACTACATGATCGGCGAGCATGTCCTCTACGAGGCCGTCAAGCGCGGCATCCGGATCGTGGCGACCAACCACTTTATGCCCGAGAACCTGAACCCCTTCCTGCCTTTCCCGCAGTGGTTCAAGGACATCGTCGGACGCATTTCCTGGAAAGACATGGGCAAGGTCATGGGCCAGGCCGACGTCGTCACGACGCCGACGCCGCTGGCTGCCAAGGCCATGCACCAGCATGCCTTCCTCCGCAAGGTCCTGCCGCTCTCCAACGGCATCGACTCCTCGGCCTACGAACTCAAGCCCGGCGAGGAGCTCGAGCGCCACTCAAGCCCCACCGTGCTGTTCGTCGGCCGGCTCGCCGAGGAAAAGCACATCGATGTCCTCATCGACGCTGTCGCCAAGACCCCCAAGGAGCTGGACATCCACCTGGAGGTTGTGGGCGGCGGCGAAGTGCGCCCGGCCCTCGAGGCCCAGGTGGCCCGCCTCGGTCTGCAGGACCGGGTCAAGTTCCTGGGACTGGCCAGCGACGCCGATCTCCGCAGGGCCTACCTGGCGGCGGACCTGTTCTGCATGCCCGGCACAGCCGAGCTGCAGTCCCTTGTGACGCTCGAAGCGATGTCCGCCTCCACGCCGGTGCTGCTTGCTGACGCCATGGCGCTGCCGCATCTGGTGCACGACGGCGAAAACGGCTACTTGTTCACTCCCAATGACAGCGACGACCTCGCGGCCAAAATGGTCCGTGTGCTGTCGCTCCCCGCGGCTGAACTGGCGGCGATGGGCAAGGCGAGCCGGGGGATAGTGGAGAACCACAGCCTTGAACGCACCTTGCAGGCGTTCGAGGATCTCTACCGCGGCGCGAGCTACGACGACCTCGTCGTCTGAATCGGGCCACTACTATTGTTAGAGTGATTTTCGCCCGGAAACTGTCCGCCCCTGCGCGGGCCGAACGGTTTCCGGGCACACGGGGCTATAGCTCAGCTGGTTAGAGCGCGGGACTCATAATCCTAAGGTCCTCGGTTCAAGTCCGAGTAGCCCTACATTTCTGCGGAACCCGGTCCGGGGTCCGCATCCACGGGAGCCGCGGCTGACGTTTCGACGTCGGCCCGGCTCCCTTTTGCTGCAGCCCGCCCAACGCCCAGTTTCCCTGTCCGGCCCCTGTGGACTCCCGGATGGGGCCCTCCGGCGCCGGCTCCTTCACTTGCAGAGCTGTGCCGAACCCACTTGCCGAGCCGTCACAAACTGCGGTAAGTTACTGGTGAGTAACATTCCGCCGACGCGACACCCGCGTCATTCTGGTCGCTGCTGATCACACGTGAAGGAACACCATGTCCAAAGCTGACATCGACATCAACAACCTCCCGTACGCCGATGGCGACTTCTTTGCCTTCGAGCAGCTGCTCAGCGGCAAGGAACAGGACCGGCTTGCCGAGGTCCGCGGGTTCCTGGCCCGTGAGGTCAAGCCGATCGCCGTCGACTGCTGGAACCGCGGCGAGTTCCCGATGGACCTGATTCCGAAGCTTGCCGAGATCGATCTGGTCAGCCCGGTCAAAAGGCAGGGCTACTCCAACCTCTTCGCGGGCATCATGCATGCGGAGGCAACACGCGCCGACACGTCCATCGCCACCTTCCTGGGCGTCCACGACGGACTCTTCACCGGCTCCATCGAAGCTCTCGCCTCCCAGGAACAGCAGGAGGCGTGGCTGCCGGACATCTACTCGCTCAAGAAGATCGGCGCCTTCGGCCTCACCGAACCCCTCGGCGGGTCCGACGTCGCCGGCGGCACCCGCACGACGGCCCGCCGTGAGGGGAACAGCTGGATCCTCAACGGCGCCAAGCGCTGGATCGGCAACGCCACGTTCTCCGACTGGGTGGTCATCTACGCCCGCGACCTCGCCGACAATCAGGTCAAGGGCTTCCTCGTCGACACCAAGACCGAGGGCTACAGCGCCACCAAGATCGAGAACAAGATCTCGCTGCGCACGGTGCAGAACGCGGACATCACGCTGGAGAACGTCGTGGTGCCGGAGTTCTTCAAGCTCGCCAACGCCAACAGCTTCCGCGACACTAACAAGGTCCTGAAGGTCACCCGCCTGTCCGTCGCCTGGCAGGCAGTCGGGCAGCAGCTCGCCGCCTTCGACGTCGCCCGCCGCTACGCCGTGGAGCGCCAGCAGTTCGGACGCCCGATCGCCTCCTTCCAGCTGGTCCAGCACCAGCTCGTGCAAATCCTGGGCAATGCCGTCAGTTCGATGGGCATGATGGTCCGGCTTTCCCAGCTGGAGGATCTGGGCCAGGCCAAGGATGAGCAGTCCGCCCTGGCCAAGGCCTTCACCACGGCCCGCATGCGCGAGAGCGTGGCCCTGGGCCGCAGCCTCCTTGGCGGCAACGGGATCGTGACGGACTTCGAGATGGCCAAGATCTTCTCCGACGCCGAGGCCATTTACTCTTACGAGGGCACCCACGAGATCAACACCCTCGTCACCGGCCGGGCGATCACGGGCATCTCCGCGATCGTCTAGGAAACGGCCCCCAAGCGCACGGCGGCCCCAAGACGCCCGGCGCCCGGCGGCCGGCAGCACGGCCCGCGGCCCTTCATCCTGATTCGCCCGCCGCGCCCCTATCCGGGCGCGGGATCCTGGGGCGGAAGCAGGACGGAGGGCCGCAGGTCCGCCACAAACGCCAGCGGATTGACGTACACCTCTCCGCGGCGGACGCCCCAGTGGACGCAGGGTGCCGGTCCGCAATGGCCGGGCTGGATCCATCCCAGGACGCCGCCCTCAGCGACGGCGTCTCCCGCGGCGAGATCGCTGCGCACGGCCTCGAAACTGCTCCGCAGTCCGTTGCCGTGGTCAACGGTGATGACCGGGCGGTCCACCACGACGCCGACAAAGCTCACGGTGCCGGCCGCCGGGGAGGCGACCGGGGCGCCGTCGTGCGCTGCCCGGAGGTCGACACCGCGGTGGCCGCTCAGCCATGGCCTGGCCGGCGGCTCAAAGACGCGCACCACGGCGGGCCTGGGAGCCAGCGGCCAGCTCCAGAACCCTGCCGCCGTGCCGGGATGAACCGTGGAATCGATCGCAGGGCCGGCCGCGGTACCTATCGCAGTCCCAACCGCGGGGCCGTTTGCGGTACCGTTTGCGGGCCCCGGCAGGCCCGGACCCGCGGACGCCGTCATGGGGGCGAGCGCCATGACCAGCGCGGCAGCAAGGGCAGGAATGGTCGCCGGAGTCTTCATGGGCCCAGCCTGCCGCCGTTGCCGGATGGTGCGGAAGCACTCCTGCGGCCTATGTGGACAGCGGCGGGTGGAAGCGGACAGGACGTCCGCAAAGTGACCGCCAAACCGCCCGGAACGCCGCGGCGGAGCACTCCGGCAGCCCCCGGAAACCGTCCAATCCGGCACCGGCCCTGTAGTACACTTGGTGGAGCAGTTTGCTGTGCCCTCACGCTTGATCACTGTCTTTGTGCTAGCAAGGTATTTGTCCAAGCCGGCACGCCTCATTCAGGGGTGCGGGGGAGCAGCGGCTGACTACGCGTATCCAGCCCTCCTCATACGAAGCTTCAACTCTTCAGGGTGCGGAGGACTGCGCTTCTTTCGGTCCGGGCCTATGGTCCGGAGGAGAAGCGCGGTGGATGCCAGGAGCACCGCCCGCCTGGGTGTTGCTAATTAACCGTCAACTATTGGCAGGGTAAGACAGCCCTTGGGCTGTCTCATGAATGACCTGCCGGAAGGAGCGCCGGCATGCCCGTCGTAACTATGCGCCAGCTGCTTGACAGCGGCGTCCACTTTGGACACCAGACCCGCCGTTGGAACCCGAAGATGAAGCGATTCATCTTCACGGA
>DASWAW010000401.1:0-5792 GCA_036390955.1 Arthrobacter sp. | reverse complement strand
ACCGTGGCCAGCCGCAATTCATGCATCTGCGATTCCGTGCTGCGAAATCGGGGCCGCCGTCTGCCCGCGCTAAGGAATGAGTGCTTCTTCGTCGGAAAGTTGCTGATCCTCTATCCGCGCGTCTCTGAACCTGGAAAACAGCAGCACGAGGGAGGCCAGGAGGAGGAAGGCGGCGGCGGCCCAGAGCGCAGTACCGGTACCCGCGACGGCGGCGATGGCGCCGCCCAAGGGGGCTCCGATGACGATCATTCCGCGGTTGAGCGAACGCCGCGTGGCACTCATGCGGGCTATGAGCCTGTCCGGTGTCACAGCCTGCTGGTAGCCCATTTCCAGTGGCCCTTCGACTCCCATGGCCATGCCGAATAGCAGCTGCCCGATGCCGGCCAGAGCGAACGCAGCCCACAACTCGCCCGGCCAGAGCAGTGGAGAACCGTAGATCCCCCCAGTGCGCTCCCCTCCGGCGGCAGGGGGCGCCAACGCCACCAAGGCGACGGCAAAGGGTTGGGCCAGACGCGCCGCAGCCATGGCGTTGCCCGTACCCCATCGGCGCCCCAGCCGGGTGGACAGTGTGGTGCCGACGACGGCCCCGATTCCGGCGCACCCCATCACCACACCCAATCCCAAGGCACCCAATCCAAGGTCATTCAGAATCACGGTCGGCAGGACAGCCCCGAGGATGGCGGAACCGACGAACCATATGTGCGTACTCCACGCCAAGGGCGCCAGATGGGAGTGGCCATACACCCAGCGCAGACCCTCCGCGACCTTTTGATGAAGTCTTTGCTTGCTTCGGACTGGCGCTTGGCCAGATGGCCGTTCCAGGGTCAGGAGAACGGCTGCCGAGAAAAAATACGAGACGGCGTCCACAAGGAGAGCCACAGGCGCTGTCACCAGTGCGACAAGACCACCGGCTACGGCGCTTCCCGTCGTTTGGGCCACGGTATCGCTCTGCTGTAGTCGGGCGTTCGCCTGAGTCAGTAGGGATCTGGGGACCAGTTGGGGGAGGAAGCTCTGATACGCGGCATCACTGGTCAGCGCGAGGGTTCCAAAGGTGAACATCAGGATCATCAGCGTCTGAACGGAGATAGCCCCGGTCATTGCCGTGACGCACACACCCGCAAGGATCAGGCCACGGCCGACGTCTCCGCCGATGAGTACCGTTCGGCGGGGAAACCGGTCAATCCAGACTCCGGCAACCAAGCCAAAAAGCAGATATGGGGTCCACCTGGCGGCATTGACCAGGCCCTGGTCCAATGGCGAGCCGTTCATCGTCACCAGAATCAGAACAGACAAAGCCAAGGTGGTTATATAGGTGCCGAAATCGGACACCGTCGAGGCCAGCCAGAACCTGACAAACGCCGGATAGCGGCGAAGCTTCGACTCCATTGCCGAAGAGCCGTCGTCAGAGACCCCCATGTTCCCCCAATCACCTCGTAGGCATAGAGCCTAGCGGTGACCCAAGAACTGTAGAGAATGACCTTTGGTCAGGTGGGCCTAGCGGCTGCTCACCTGACCGAACAGCTTCGCGATTGGTGCGAGAAGGATCGGGCGGGCGGCGTACCACGCGGCCACCGTGATGGCGATGGCGGCCGTGAAGAGCCAGAACCCGACCCAGTTCACCTCGTCGGTGCCGGCGAACATGTGGTTCAGGTTGCGCAGCGCACCGGTCGAGAACACCAGGAACACGTGGATGAGAATGAACAGCACGAAAAACAGCATCGTCGGGAAGTGAACCGCGCGTGCAACCTCCACCGGGTAGATCCTGTTCAGCGTCTTCGCATTCTTTGGCCAGAACTCGCTCATGCGCACACCCGTGATCGCCGCGAGCGGTGCCGCGATGAACACCACGATGAAGTACATAAGCTGCTGCAGGCTGTTGTAGTTCACCCAGCCATTCTCAACGGGCCAGTCGAGTGTCATGTACTGCAGGAGTGCGGACAGCGCATTCGGGAACACCTCCCAGCTGGTCGGCACGATTCGCATCCAGTGGCCGGAGGCAAACAGCAGCACCACAAAAATGAGTCCGTTGGCCAGCCATAAAATATCGAGCGTCTGGTGCAGCCACAGGTTGATGCTGATTTTCTTCCCGCCGCTCTTCGGCGTCCAGTACGCCGGCGGCTTCTGCTGGGTGCGCACCTGGTAGCCGGAGCGGATGATGAGCACCATCAGGAAGAGGTTCAGGAAGTGCGCCCACTGCGCCCACCACGGGAAGCCGGGCTCGGCCGTAGCGGGCAGATCATATTCTCCGGGGTACCTCTCAAGGAACTCTGGCACGCCCGGCAGCGTCGTCACACCGCGCGCGGCGAGCACAAGAATCCCGGCGGCGGCCACTGCGCCGACTGCGAGGAGCACCACGAACTTGATCCACTGACCCAGGGTGCGCGTTCCGTAGAGCTTTGCCTCGGCCTTTGGTCTCGCGGGCTTTTCGACGGCGACGGACTGTGCCGCCGGGGCCGGGGCGGCTGTGACCGTGGCTGCGTTCGCGGGCGCCGGCGGCGCCGCCTCGGCAACGGCCTCCGCCACGCTGGCAGCCGGGGCCGGGGCAGGGGTCGGGGCAGGAGCCTGGGCCTGGGCCGGGGCAGGAGCCTGGGTCTGAACGGCGATGTGTCCGGGATCTGCCTGCACCGCATGGGCGGGGGTGGCTGGGGCGACGGCGACCGCCGGAGCAAGTCCAGCTGGCGGCCACGGTTCACCATTGGGAACTCGGGGCAGCCCGCGACGAAGCGGGGTGGTTCCCGCCGTCAGTGGGGCGGGTGCAGTGGCGGTGGCCGGGGCAGCTGCAGGCGACGTTGCTGCTGGCGCTGCTGGCGCGGCAACAGCCGCGTCAAGCGTGGGCGTGGCGGGTACGGGAGCCCCGGACAGGGCCGCCGCTGATACCGAGACCTCACCCGCTGGCGGCCACGGCTCGCCGCCCGGCACGCGCGGCAGGCCGCGGCGAAGCTGCCGCGCCACCGCGGCGCCCGCGTTCACCGCAGGGGCCGGAGCGGACAATGTGGCAGCCGGTGAGATTTCCTGGGCGGCAGCGGCGGCCACTGGCGCGGCCGCAGCCGTTTCCACCACGGAAGCAGACGGCGGCAGGGCCGCCGGTCCCGCCGTGATGCGTGCGGGCGCCTGGCCTGCTGGAGGCCAGGGCTCACCACCTTCGACGCGCGGCAGGCCCCGCCGAATAGACCGAGACAGAGTTGCCATCACTACTTCTTCCGGGCCTCAAGTGCGCTAATCAGCTGGGGTACAACCTTGAAGAGGTCTCCGACCACACCAAAGTCGGCGATCTCGAAGATCGGTGCGTCTGAATCCTTGTTGATGGCGACGATCATCTTCGAGGTCTGCATGCCGGCCCGGTGCTGGATCGCGCCGGAAATCCCAAGCGCGATATACAACTGCGATGACACGGAAACCCCGGTCTGGCCGACCTGCTGCGACTGCGGGATATAGCCTGCGTCCACCGCGGCACGCGAAGCACCAATGGCGGCACCGAGTGTATCGGCGAGCTGTTCGACGAGGGCGAACTGTTCCTCCGACCCGAGGCCGCGGCCACCCGCGACAACCTTCGCGGCACCACGCAGCTCAGGCCGCGAGGTGGCGGTAACTGCCTCATCGAACGAGTCGATCCGGGCGGCCGGCTTCTCGGAGCTCGTCACTGTCAAGGTCTCCGACGCTGGCGGCTGAGCCGCAGCGCGCGCTTCGATGGAGCCCTGGCGAACCGTAATCACCGGCGGCCCAAAAGTGGCTGTTGACGTCACGTTGTAGGCACCGCCGTAGACGGAGTGGTGTGCCACAACGCCCTCGTCATCACGTGAGACACCGATTGCATCGGCGGAAATCGCTGCACGCGAACGTGCAGCGTAACGGCCGGCAAGGTCGCGCCCATTCAGGGAATGCGAAACCAGGATTGCGTCTGGCTGCACCTGCTCCACAGCGGCGGCAAGCGCGTCAACGCTGGGCACTCCAAGGGCGGAGGGATCCGGAGTCTCCGCGATGAGGACGTGGGCGGCACCAAGGGCCGCGGCCTCCGCGGCGGCGGCGCTCGCGGTGCCGGGCGCGGCAAGTACCAAGGCAATGGGCGTGCCAACTGCGGCGGCAGCGCCGAAGAGCCCGGGTGCGGCCTTCTCGAGTTCACCGGAAGTCCGGGTTTCCACGGCGACGAGGATTGCGTCAGGAGGGAATTCAGTCATGTCGTTACTCCTTACGCCAGTCGGTTGTCAATGAGGAAGTCCGCGAGCTTCTCGCCGGCATCACCCTCGTCAATGATCTTTACGCCCGCCGCGCGCGGCGGCTTCTCTGCAACGGTCAGCATGATCGATCGCGCCGATTCCGGGTTGTCGGCCGCGATCCCGAGGTCAGCGAGGGTAAGCACCTCAAGGGGCTTCTTCTTCGCGGCCATGATTCCTTTGAAGTTCGGGAAGCGCGCCCCGGGAAGGGCTTCGGTAATGGAAATCACCGCGGGAAGGTTCGCTGATACCTTCTGCACGCCGGATTCGACGGGCCTGGAGCCGGACACCACGCCGTCGCTGATGTCTACGGAGCTGAGCCCGGTGGCAAGCGGCACGTCGAGCAATTCGGCAAGCATCGCGGGAATCATGCCGCCGGATCCATCGGTGGAGACGTTGCCAGTGATCACAAGGTCAAACTGAACGCGACGGATCGCTGCGGCGAGGGTTTCCGCCGTCAGGCCAAGATCCGCGCCCCGAAGCGCCTCGTCAGAGACGTGGATGGCGCTTCCCGCGCCCATCGCAAGCGCCTTGCGTATCGTTGCCGTGGCTCGTTCGGGAGCGAGGGAGAGGACTGAGACCTCAGTGCCGTCGTTCGCGTCGGCGTATGTCAGCGCCAGTTCCAGGGCCCGCTCACCGATTTCATCAATGACTGCATCGCTGGCTTCTCGATCGGCGAGGCCCGTTTCAAGGTTTAGTTTTCGGTCCCCGTACGTGTCGGGGACCTCCTTTACTAGGACGATAATCTTCATCGATGGCTCTTCCTGTGGCGGGCGTGTCTCTATGGAGGAGACAGGTCGAATCTCCATTGAGTCTACGAAAATGGGGCCGTTCTTGGGTGACAGGGCCCGTGTCGTGGATTGAGGTGCCTGGTCTTTGTCGTTGGCGATGCTTATGCCGGAGGTTATCAGAACCGTGACGTTCGAGTTGGCTCGGGTCGTGGCATCCTCGACCCGTGCGCTGAGACCAGCAGCCGCTATTGTTGCGCCAAGCATCTGGGGCAGGCCTTGCATTCCGGCTGGCCCCGTGATGGGCGCACAAACCATCGAGCGTCCTAGATGTCCTCAAGAGTCAGGGCCGGCGGCGAACTTCCGTCGATGTCCAGTACGCCGAACTCCTTCGCCACCGCGGCGGCGACGAGCACCTGGCCGGTCCGCGCCAGCAGGTTCGGATCGTGGAACAGTGCGGTGATCACCCGGCCGATGAACTCGGGGCTTTCGCTGGTCGAGAGATCGAAGGCGCCGCTCTCCGCTGCCGCCAGCACCAACTCGGTTCGAACCAGGCCGGGATAGAGCGAAATCACCGGAATATCGAACGGTTTCAGCTCGACCGCCATGTCGGACGTCATCTTGTCTGTCGCCGCCTTTGCGATCCCGTAGATCGTGTTGCCGAGATGGCGCTGCGCGGCCCAGAAGCTGATGTTGACGATCAACCCGCGCCGCCGCGGCGTCATCATGCGCGCCGCGTGCGCCGAGCACACAAAGGCGGCGCGGACGCCGGCGTCCATCATGCCGGTCCAGCGGTGCATCGGCTGCTCCCAAAACGGCGCCGGCCACGTGAACGTTCCGTCTTCGACCATCC
>DASWAW010000400.1:0-1590 GCA_036390955.1 Arthrobacter sp. | reverse complement strand
ACCGGGCTGCTGGCCACGCTGAAAGGCCTGCCGCTCGCGTACAACCGCGACCTGCAGGAGGACAAGGAACCGGTCTTCGACGCCGCCGACACGCTGGAGGTCCTGCTCCCGGCAGTCTCCGGCATGATCGCGACCCTGACGTTCAACACCGAACGGATGGAGTCGCTGGCGCCGCAGGGCTTCGCGCTGGCCACGGATATCGCCGAATGGCTGGTCCGCCAGGGCGTCCCGTTCCGCGAGGCGCACGAGCTCTCCGGTGCCGCAGTCAAGCAGGCCGAAAGCCGCGGCGTCGAACTCTGGGACCTCACCGACCAGGAATACGCCGCGATCTCGGAGCACCTGACGCCGGAGGTCCGCACCGTCCTCAGCACAGAAGGCTCGCTCAACAGCCGCAACTCCCAGGGCGGCACCGCGCCGGCCGCCGTCGAGCGCCAGCTGCTGGCCCTCGAGGGCGAGCTCGCCGCCGTCCGCGCGTACGCGGGGTAGCCAGGACGGGCCGGAATGTCCCGGCAGGCGCGGCCACCTGTGGTCGCGCCTGCCGGGACATTCTTCGTTAAGGTAGACCGATGAGCGAATCCTTCCGCGACTACCTCCGCGCCCTGCCGGACTTTCCCGACCTGCTCCCGGACTTCGACCCGGCCGGCGCCCCCGCCGATCCGGCGGAGCTGTTCCGGTTGTGGCTGGCGGAAGCCCTGGCGGCCGGTGTGCCGCAGCCCAACGCCTGCAGCCTGGCCACGGCGGACGGACTTGGGCGGCCGTCCTCCCGGATGCTGATCCTGAAGGACATCGACGGCGACGGCTGGCACTTCGCGACGTCCCGCGCCTCGCGGAAAGGCCGGGAACTCACGGCGAACCCGCAGGCGGCGCTGAATTTCTACTGGCAGCCGCAGGGCCGGCAGGTCCGCGTCGCCGGCGGCGTTGTTGAGCTCTCCGCGGCCGCGTCGGCGTCCGACTGGCGCAGCCGGCCCGGCGCGGACGGCAGCGACAACCCGAACTGGCAGCTTTACGCCCTGCGCCCGCGTGAGATCGAGTTCTGGCAGGCCCGGCACGACCGCCGGCACATCCGCCACCGGTTCGGCCAGGAGTCCTTCAGTTAACCCGGATTTATTCAGCGTGCTCGGTTAGGATGATCGCCATGACCACCATCAGCACGGAAAACCTCCTGGAAGAACTCCGCCGCGCCGCCGGTGTTGTGGCCGGAATCACCGCCACCTTCTCCGACGAAGACGTCAAGGCGCCCTCGGAACTGCCGGGCTGGACGCGCGGCCACGTGCTGGCCCACATCAACGGCATCGCCAACGCGATGGCCCGCCAGCTCGAGTTCGCCGCCCGCGGGGAAAGCATCGAGCTGTACGACGGCGGTTATGACGGCCGGACCCGCGCCATCGAAATGGCCGCCGGACACACCGCGGCGGAACACCGCGCCGACGTGGACGACGCCCTGGACCGGGCCCTGCGCGCTTTTGAATCGCTGGATGATGCCGGCTGGCGGTTGCCGATCACGTTCCGCGGGGGAGTGGTTTTCGACGGCGGCCTGGCCCTGTGGCGCGAGCTCACCATCCACGCCACCGACCTCGGGACCGGGCGCGG
>DASWAW010000399.1:0-15320 GCA_036390955.1 Arthrobacter sp. | reverse complement strand
CGCCGCACCACCCAGGCTGCACCCACCGCGGGTGGCCGGGGCGGCCGTGGCGGACGCGGACGCGTCGGAGCTGAAGCTCCCCGCACCGATCTTCCCCGCGCCGAGCGCCGTGCTGTGGCCTACGAAGGCCAGGCCGCCGCGCGTAACGCCGCCGACCGCGTCATCGAGCGTAACGAGGACCGGCAGGATGCCGAGCGCGCCGAGCGCCGCAGCGTCCGCGCCCGCTCAACCTCTTATGGAACGCACCGCAACGATGTTCCGGCTGCAGGCGGCCGCGCCGCGGCCGGCCGTGGTTCGGACGGACGCGCCTCGGAAGGGCGCAGCGACGCCCGGGGCGCTTCAGCTCCGCGCAGCGGCGCACCCCGCACCGGTGGTGCACCCCGCACGGGTGGCGCAACCGGGGGCCAGCGCGGCGGTCGCCCGGCAACGGGCCAGCGTGCAGCTGCCGGTGCCAAGACCGGCGGCAACTCGGCTGTTTGGTCCTCCAACACCGGCGGCACCTCGGGTGGATCCTACGCAGGCGGCGGCAACGGCCGCTCCAGCGAAGGCCGTCCGGCACGCAGCGGCGGCCCCCGCCGCGCGTCCGCACCGGCGTCGAACGAACGCCGCAGCCGCTAAGGTTTCGGTTTTCCGCTACACAAACGGACGGCCGCTACGGGGATCCCCGTAGCGGCCGTCCGAAAGCGCAGCGCCAGCGACCAGCCGCCTGCGCGCGACCAGCGCCAGCTACCAGCCGCGGGCGCGCCACTCCGCCAGGTGCGGGCGTTCCGCGCCCAGAGTGGTCGGGTTGCCGTGGCCCGGGTGCACCACGGTGTCATCCGGATACACGTCGAACAGCCGCTCGCTGACATCACTGATCAGCTGGGCGAACCGTTCAGGATCCTTCTGGGTGTTGCCCACGCCTCCCGGGAATAGCGAGTCGCCGGAGAAAATGTGCGCCGGGCCCGCCGGGTCCTGGTACACCAGCGCGATCGACCCGGGGGTGTGGCCGCGCAGGTGCACTGCCGTCACGTCGAAGCCGTCGAAGTTGCCGACGTCCCCGTGATCCAGCAGCACATCCACCGGCACCGGCAGCGCCGGGGCGTCATCCGTCCCGGCCGCCGTCTTCACCCCGGTGGCCGCCACCAGGCCCGGCAGCGCCCGGACATGGTCCCAGTGCTGGTGGGTGGTGGCAACCAGCGCCAGCTTCGGCGCCGCGGCGGTATCCGCGGCGGCGTCGGCAAGCAGCCCCTGGATGGCGGCCAGATCATCGGCCGCATCGATCAGGAGCTGCACGCCCGACGCTTTGCTGGTGAGCAGATACACGTTGTTGTCCATCTCGCTGACCGAAATCCGGCGGATGGTGATGTCACGTAACGAGTGAATAAGCGAGTCCATGGGCTTCAGTCTACGGACGCGGTTATTCACGTCCCTCGGACACCCAGTTGGGGTCCGCGGAGCGGGAGCCGACGACGGCGTCCGCGGCGGCGTCGAGCTTCGCCAGTTGCGCTGCGGTGAAGTCGAGCGTCAACGCTCCCAGGTTCTCGTCGATCCGGTCCGCCTTGCGGGTGCCGGGGATGGGGACCACGGGCAGCTCCTGCTTCCGGCCCTGCGCAAGCAGCCAGGCCAGGGCGACCTGGGCAGGTGTTGCAGCCTGCCCGGAGGCGGAAAGTTCAGCCGCGACTGCCTGCACGGCGGCCACCACCTCCTGGTTGGCATCCAGTGCCGCCCCGGCGAAGCGGGGGATGTTGCGGCGGAAGTCGTTGCTGCCCAGCTTCGACGCGTCCACGGTGCCGGTGAGGAATCCCCGGCCCAGCGGCGAATAGGGCACAAACCCCACCCCGAGCTCGGCAGCGGCGGGAACAACGTTGCGTTCCACATCGCGGCTCCAGATGGACCACTCGCTCTGGACCGCAGCGATCGGGTGGACGCTGCTGGCTTCCCGCAGCTCCTCGGCCGTCACCTCGGACAGGCCAAGATGCCGCACTTTGCCGGCCTGCACCAGCCCCGCCATGGCCTCCACGGTTTCCACTATCGGAACGCGGAGGTCGCGGCGGTGCATGTAGTACAGGTCGATGGTGTCGGTGCCCAGCCGTTGCAGGCTGCGGTCCACGGCCTGCCGCACGTACGCGGCGTCACCCCGGATGTCCGAGTAGCCGGTGGACGGGGTGCCCACGAGGCCGAACTTGGTGGCCAGCTGCACCTCCCCGTGGCGTTCCCGGAGGAGCTGTGCGATCAGCTCCTCGTTGCTGCCCCCGCCGTAGATGTCTGCCGTGTCGATGAAGCTGACGCCGGCATCCACCGCATGGTGCAGGGTCCGCAGGGCCTCGGCCGGATCCACTTCCCCGTACACCGGGGTCAGGGCCATGCCGCCGAACCCCAGGGGGCTGACCATCAGGCCGTCGCCGAGCCGGACATGCGCTGCATTCATTGGGGTCTCCATTCGTTGTTTTCTACCCCCAACCCCTGCCCGTGCCGGTGTATTCCGCCGCTCCCGGAAGCAGGGGGTTCCCCGGACGGCAGCAGCTTCAGGCCTGCCGCGCAGCCCACGATCCCCGCGATGAACAGCACTTTCAGCGGACTGGCGCTCTCGACGCCGGTCGCCATCGCCCAGCCGACCGTCAGGGCGGCACCGATTCCCACCCAGACGGCGTACGCCGTGCCGAGCGGGATGCTCTTCACGGCCAGGCCCAGCCCCGCCATGCTCAGCGCCGCGGTCAGCGCGAACACCAGGGTGGGCAGCGGGCGGGTGAAGCCGTCGGACAGCCCCAGCGCCGTGGCCCAGACCGCCTCCAGCACAGCGGAGGCGAGCAGGATGAGCCAGGCCAGGGTGGCCGCCCGGGGTGCCGTTTTCGGGGTGCGGTTCGCGGCCATGGTCACGCCACCAGCTTCAGGCCGGCCACACAGGCGACGATCCCGCCGAGCAGCAGGATCCGTGCCGCCGTGGCGGGTTCAGCTTTGCTGACCATGGCGTAGGCGGACGTCAGCACCACACCGACCCCCACCCAGACGGCGTAGGCGGTGCCGGTCGGGATGGACTGCATGGCGATCGCGAGGCCGCCGGTACTGGCCAGCACGGCGACCAGGAATACTGCGCCCGGTGCAATCCGGCGGCGGCCGGTGGCCTGCGAGGTCCGGTGCAGGGCCGCGGCCCAGACGGCTTCCAGCGACCCGGAAAGGATCAGAATCAACCACGACATAACAGCTCCTGTGGCCAGTCTTGTCGTGAGCCGGGTACTGATCCGTCGTCCGGAGGCTCCCGGGAAGGGGTCCTTGATTCCAGCGTAGCAACGCCATCCCGGGGAGACGAACCCGCCGCCGGCGCCGCGCGGCACGACCGGCGATGGGGCGGGGCGGGTCAGATTGCCGTGGCCCCGCTCCAGATCCGGAATTTCCGGCCCACCGGATAGACGCGGCAGCCCTCCTCGGCGGCGGCGAGGTCCCCGGCGGCGATGTCCGGGGCGGCCGAGACGATGGCGCGGCCGTCGGCGTTCACCAGCGCCGCCCGGTCCCCGATCCGGCGCAGGGCGGGCAGGGCGCCGCGTTCCAGCCGCTGCACCGTGACGTCCATCCCGACAATGCCGGCGACCGGGCCGCCCGGGAGGCGGAAGACCGGGTGCGTGAAGGTCAGGACGTACTCGTCGGTGCAGAGGAAGTCCACATAGGGCCCGGTGACATGGGCCTGTCCGGTTTCCACCGGGACGCGGAACCACTCGGATTTCACGTAGCGGCTGATCGAGTTGGGGCTGAAGTTGGCGAGGGCGTCCACATGCTCCAGCTCCGCCCCCTGCCACCAGGCAATGTAGCTGCGTTCCGGGCCCAGCAGCCCCGCGTTGGCAAGGAAGCCCGCGCCGGCGACGTAGCCCCCCGGCGCCCGGACCAGCTCCTCGACCACGGGCCGGATAAGTTTGTCCACGGCGCTGCCGGTGACCTTCGCGGAGAGGGACGCCAGGGCGGTTCCCGTCTCCGCCGCCCACACCGCCAGCCGGCCCTCGATACCGGTGATGGCGGCGTCGAGTTCCGCGGCGGCGTTCAGGGTGGCGGTGCCCGCAGAGGCGGTGGTTTCAGGCATCGGGGCCACTGCCGCGGCTCGAAGGGGCCGGAGGGAGAGAGCGCCTGGACTGCTCATTCAGCAGCCAGTCCGTGGTGGCGGCGACCAGGGCCTTCACGGACGCTTCGGCCGCTGCCGGCTGGCGGGCCGCGACGGCGGCCGCGACGTCCTCGAGGAGTCCGGCGGTCCTCGTGCGGTAGCCGGAGTCGGCGCACGGCAGCAGGGTGAGTGTGCCCAGGTCGGCCTGCAGCCGGATCAGTTCGCGGGCCAGCCGGGCCGAGCGGGCGATGGCGGCGACCTCGAGTAGGAACTCGGACAGGGCCAGCCTCCAGTGCAACGGGTCCTCCTCGGCCGAGGGGATAAACGAACGCAGGGTGGCCACGTCGGTGGCGTCGGACCGGCGGGCCGCGACGCCGGCGCACGCGGCGGCGATGGCCTGGTAGTGCAGCCCCAGGTCACGGATCTGGAGCCGGGTCAGCTCGCCCAACTGGTCCAGGGCGCGTTCCCGGGAGGGAAGGACGCCGTCGGCGATGAAGCTCCCGCCGCTGCGGCCCCGGACCGTGCGGATGATGCCCGACGTCCGCAGCTGCGACAGGGCCTCCCGGGCGGTCACCGCGGAGACGCCCAGGGCTGCGGCGAGTTCCGTTTCGTTGGGCAGCCGCTGGCCGCTGGTGAGCAGTCCGGTTTCCACCGCCTGTTCGATCCGGCCGCACACCTCGTCCACCAGGCCCCGGGACCTGATCGGAGTGAACACGGCCGCCAGGCTCCGGGAGGCGCCCTGCGGGGTCAGCAGCATGCGGGCCTCCAGTCGGTTTCGGGCTTCGCTTCTCGGGCAATCTGGGGGCGGGCGCTGGGGGCTGCCTGCGCCCGGTAGCTGCCATCCTAATCCCGGCTTTCACCGGGATCTATACACAAAACCTATGGAGTAATACTATTTGGCCCAACAGCCTGTTGTGGCCCGGACCACACCCCGCTGTGTCGCATCTAAGACGATCCGGCAACGGAGTTAGGCGCACCCCATGACCGAAACGCTCGCCGCCGGCCGGCCGACGGGAACGGACGCGGTTCCGGCGATCCGCCTGCGGAAACTCACCAAGGTCTTCGGGGACACCGTCGCCGTCAACGCTGTGGACCTGGACATCCGCCAGGGCGAGTTTTTCTCGATGCTTGGTCCGTCAGGATCGGGCAAAACCACGGTCCTGCGGCTGATCGCGGGGTTCGAGTTGCCCACGTCGGGACACGTCGAGCTCGAGGGCAAGGATGTCACCGGCATGGCACCCTTCGAACGTGACCTGAACACCGTCTTCCAGGACTATGCCCTGTTCCCGCACATGTCCCTCGTGGACAACGTCGCCTACGGCCTGCGCGTGCGGGGGGTGCCCCGGAAGGAGCGCCAGGAGCGGGCCCGCGAAGCGCTGGACCGCGTGCAGCTCGGGAAGTTTGTCGGCCGCAAGCCCGCCCAGCTCTCCGGCGGCCAGCGCCAGCGGGTGGCCCTGGCCCGGGCCCTGGTGGTCCAGCCCAAGGTCCTGCTGCTCGATGAGCCGCTCGGCGCCCTGGACCTGAAACTCCGGCAGCGGATGCAGGTGGAACTCAAGGAGCTGCAGCGCTCGCTCGGCATCACCTTCATCTTCGTCACCCATGACCAGGAGGAGGCGCTGACCATGAGCGACCGGATCGGTGTCTTCAACAACGGGAGCCTGGAGCAGATCGGCACGGCGCACGAGATCTACGAGCGTCCCGGCGGCGCGTTCGTGGCCAACTTTGTCGGCACCTCCAATATTTTCGACGCCGCCCTCGCCCAGCAGCTCTATGGCCGCGCGGAGCAGGTCTGCATCCGGCCGGAGCGGCTGCGCCTGTCCTGGACCGGAGCCCCGGAACCGCGTCCCGGCGTCACTTCCCGCGCCGGAACCGTCACCGCGCTCGTCTACGTGGGGCACGCCACCCAGGTGCGGGTGCAGCTCGACGACGGTCCCGCCGTCGTCGTGCTGGCGCCGGAGACGCTGCCCGGCGGCGACGCGGAACTGCTGGAGCGGCGCGTCACCGTCAGCTGGGACGACGACGCCGCCGTCTGGCTGCCGTCCGACGGCTCCTGAAACTGCGGTACCGCGCCCAGGCCTGCAAAGTCCTGTTCCCCCCTCAACGAAAGGTAAGGATCATGGCATCAAGGAAGAGGGCCTCCCGCGTAGCCGGGGTGGCTGCGGCGGCAGCGCTCGCTCTGGCAGGCTGCGGCACCAGCGGCGGCGGATCTGCCACCCCGTCGGCGCAGCCGGCCAAGACCGAGATCGGCGCCGGTGAAGGCCAGCTGTCCATCCTCGGATGGCCCGGATATGTCGAGGACGGCAGCAACGACCCTGCGGTGGACTGGGTGCATCCGTTCGAACAGGAGACCCAGTGCAAGGTCAGCTTCAAGCCGTTCGGCACCTCCGACGAGGCCGTGACGCTCATGCGCACCGGACAGTACGACGTCGTCTCGGCGTCCGGGGATGCCTCACTGCGCCTGATCGCCGGCCAGGACGTCCAGCCGGTCAACATGAGCCTGCTGAAGAACTACCCCGATGTCTACCCGTTCCTGAAGGACAAAGCCTGGAACACCGTCAACGGCACGAACTACGGCATGCCCCACGGCTGGGGCGCCAACCTGCTGATGTACACCACGGACAAAGTCACCCCGGCACCCACCTCCTGGAGCGCGGTGTTTGACGACGCCGCCAAGAACACCGGCAAGGTCACGGCCTACGATTCGCCCATCTACATCGCCGACGCCGCCGTCTACCTGATGGCGCACAAGCCGGAACTGGGCATCAAGAACCCCTATGCCCTGGACAAGGACCAGCTCGCAGCCGCCGTCGACCTGCTCAAGCAGCAGCGCACACACATCGGCGAGTACTGGAGCGACGTCGTGAAGGAGGTCCAGGCCTTCACTTCCGGGAGCACCGTGGTCGGCACCACCTGGCAGGTGGGGGCGAACATCGCACTGGCCGACGGCGCCAAGGTCGCGGCCCTCATTCCGCAAGAGGGTGCCACCGGCTGGTCGGACACCTGGATGATCGGGTCCAAGACCAAGAACGAGAACTGCGCCTACAAGTGGCTCGACTACATCGCCAGTCCCAAGGTCAATGCCCAGGTGGCGGAGTACTTTGGCGAATCCCCGGCCAATGCCAAGTCCTGCGAGCTGACCACGGATCCCAAGCACTGCGAGACGTACCACTCCGGTGATGCGGCCTACGCCGAAAAGATCTGGTACTGGACCACCCCGGTGGCCGAGTGCCTGGACGGCCGCAAGGACGTCAAGTGCACGGATTACTCGGAGTGGACGAAGTCCTGGACCGAAATCAAGGGCTGAGATGGCACTCCCGACGCAGCACCCGGCGCCCGGGGCACCCCGGTCCGCTTCCGCGGTGCCCCGGCCCAAAGCCCACAAGTTCTCGGCGCTGCTCCACCGCTCGCCGCGGCTGCGGCTGGCGGGGCTGATCACCGCCCCCGCCGGCTGGCTCGTGCTCGTCTACATTGCCGCCCTGGCGGCGCTGCTGATTACCGCGTTCTGGACCGTGGACACCTTCACCGGCAAAGTCTCCACGGTCTGGACGACCGAGAACGTGGTGACGGTCCTGACCGACCCGGTCTACCAGCGGATCACCCTGCGGACACTGTGGATCGCGGTGGCGGTGACTGTGATCGACCTGATCCTTGCGCTGCCGATGGCGTTCTTCATCGCCAAGGTCGCCAGCGCACGCTGGCAGAAGCTGCTGGTGGTGGCGGTGCTGATGCCGCTGTGGGCCAGCTACCTGGTCAAGGCCTACGCGTGGCGGAATGTGCTCGCCGACGGTGGGCTGCTGGAGTGGCTGGGGGCGCCGATCGGGCTGGAGTCCCCGGGTTACGGCCAAACGGCCGTGATCCTGACGCTGTCCTACATCTGGCTGCCGTTCATGATCCTGCCGATCTACGCCGGGTTCGACCGGGTGCCGGATTCGCTGCTCGAAGCGTCCGGGGACCTGGGCGCGAAACCGCTGACCACCGTGCGCCTGGTGATGCTCCCGCTGCTGGTCCCCTCCATCATCGCCGGGACGATCTTCACGTTCTCGCTCTCACTGGGGGACTACATCACCGCCCAGATTGTCGGTGGCACCACCCAGATGCTCGGCACCGTGGTCTACGCCAACGTGGGAGCCGCGAACAACCTGCCGTTCGCCGCGGCGGTTTCGCTGGTCCCGATCGCGATCATCACGCTCTACCTCTTCATCGTCCGGCGCACCGGCGCCCTGGACAGCCTGTGACCGCCGGACAGCCGACAGGAGCACCATGAGACTTTCCCGAAGCGCCAAAGTCATCCTCGGCGTCGTGACCGTGCTGGTGTTCCTCTTCATCTATGTGCCGCTGCTGCTGGTGGTGGTCAATTCCTTCAACGCGGACCGGACCTTTGGCTGGCCGCCGCGGGGCCTGACGCTGGAATGGTGGGGGCGGGCCTTCGATTCCGCCGGCGTCCGCGAGGCCGTGGTGTCCTCGCTCTGGGTGGCGGCGGTCTCGACCGTCATTTCGCTGGTGCTCGGTACGCTCCTGGCCCTGGCGCTGTTGCGCTACAAGTTCTTTGGCCGGGACGTCATCAGCCTGCTCGTGATCCTGCCGATCGCGCTGCCCGGGATTGTCACCGGCATCGCCCTGAACAACATGTTCACCACCATCCTCGGGGTCTCGCTGAGCCTGTGGACCGTCGTCATCGCGCACGCCACCTTCTGCATGGTGACGGTGTTCAACAACGTCATTGCGCGGCTGCGCCGGATGAGCGGCGGGCTGGAGGAAGCGTCCGCCGATCTGGGTGCCGGCGTGTTCACCACGTTCCGGCTGGTCACGTTCCCGCAGCTCCGCTCCGCCCTGCTGGCCGGCGGGCTGCTGGCCTTCGCACTGAGCTTCGATGAGATCATCGTGACCACGTTCACCATCGGAGCCGGCGACACCACCCTGCCGATCTGGATCCTGCAGAACCTCTTCCGGCCCAACCAGGCGCCCGTGGTCAACGTCGTGGCCGTCGTCCTGATTGTGGTCTCCATCGTGCCGATCTGGCTTGCGCAGCGGCTCTCGGAGGACTCGGTGGGTATCGGCGCCACACGCGTGAAAGCCAGCGAAAGCTAGTCCGCGACGGGGTCGATCGACACGACGGCGAGGAAGCCCCGGCCCAGGATTTCCGGTGTGGCAGTGTCGGACCCGACGACGGCGTCATAGCGGTCCAGCGTCCTCGGCTCGGCGGCGTCTGCGCCTGAGGCCGGGCCTGGCGCTCCGGCCGCAGGGCCTGCGGCTGCTCCGGGCGCTGCGTCCGGCTCCTCACCCGCGGTGCCGGGGCTGACCGTCGCCTGGCCCTGAAGCAGGATCCCCAGCTGGCCCCCGAACACGGGGTGCGCCCGCTTCTTCGAAAGTTCGATGATGGAGGTGTAGCCCTTGTACGCACCGTTGCGGGTGATGACGTTCAGGTCGCGGATGTCGCCCGTAGGCAATGCCCCGGCCGCGGCGGCGTCCCCGGAGAACCGGAACGGGCGGTACTTCTCGAGCGGGTGCTCGGCGCCGTCGACGCTCAGCAGCAGCAGTTCGCCCTCGACCACCGTGAGCACCCGGTCCATTCCGGGGAACGCCGAGAAGTCGCCGGCCTTGGATACCTCGGCGATGCTCACCCGCCAGTCCCAGCCGCTGGCCGGACCGGCGCCGTCCTGCGGGGAAGCTTGGGGGTGGCTGGCCAGTTCGCGGGTCACCCCGCCGCCGTTGCGCCAGGGTTGGGCTTTCAGCTCGGCATAGCGGATGATCTCCATCCCTCCACCCTATCCGGCGGGCCCGCCGCCGGATTCGGCACACCGCGGCGCCGGCGGGGGAAGGTCGTTCCGGCGCCGGTCATTCGGGCATCCGGCGCACCGTCCGGCCGCGGTCCTTGCTACCGTCGGAGGCAGAAACAAGGTAAGCACCGAAGAGGGAGCCGAATGTTCGTCAAGGTATGCGGTCTCAGTACCGCGGAGTCGGTCCGGACCGCGGCAGAGGCGGGGGCGGACGCCGTCGGGTTCGTCCTGACCCGCAGCCCCCGCGAAGTGACGCCCGCACAGGCCCGGGAACTCCTGGTCCACGTCCCGGCCGGTGTCCCCGCCGTCGGCGTCTTCCGGCACGAAGCCGCGCCCGCCGCCGTCGCGCTGGCCCGCGAGGCCGGACTGGGCTGGGTCCAGCTCCACGGTGACCGCAGCCCGGCAGACGTGCGAACCGTGCACGACGCCGGGCTGAAGCTCATCCGGGCCGTCACGATGTCCGCCGCACCCGAGGCGTTCGCGGACTGGGGCGAGGACCTGCTCCTGATCGACGCCGCCGTGCCCGGCTCCGGCGAGGCCTGGGACTACGCCTCGGTCCGCGCCAAAGGGCTGGCCGGGCGCACCTGGCTGCTGGCCGGCGGCCTCGATCCCGCCAACGTCGCCGCCGCCGCCGCGCAGGCGGGCGCCTGGGGTGTGGACGTCTCCTCCGGCGTCGAATCCTCCCGCGGCGTGAAGGACCTGGCCAAAATCCGGGACTTCGTGACGGCGGCCAAGTCGCTGGCCGCGAAACCCTGAACGCGGCCGCAGGAATGCCGCCGGACCCCGCCGTGTTGGCCCTGACATGAAGCGCATCGGATTTTTGTCCTTCGGACACTGGGGCCCCGGCGAGGGCTCCCGCACCCGGACCGCCCGCGACGCCCTGCTGCAGGGCATCGATCTCGCCGTCGCCGCCGAGGAGCTGGGCGTGGACGGGGCGTACTTCCGCGTGCATCACTTCGCCCGGCAGCAGGCCTCCCCGTTCCCGCTGCTGGCCGCCATCGCGGCCCGGACCAGCCGGATCGAAATGGGCACCGGCGTGATCGACATGCGCTACGAGAACCCGCTGTACATGGCCGAGGAGGCCGCCGCGACGGACCTGATCAGCGGCGGGCGGCTGCAGCTGGGGATCAGCCGCGGCTCACCCGAACCGGCCCGCGACGGCGCCGCCGCCTTCGGCCATGTGCCGGCCGACGGCGAGACCACCGCGGACATGGCCCGCAGGCACGCCGCGGTGTTCCGCCGTGCCATCTCGGGGGCCGGGATGGCGGAGGCCGAGCCGCGGTACGCGGGCGGCGGAACCGGGCTGCTGCCTGTGCAGCCGCATTCGGCCGGCCTCGGCGAGCGGATCTGGTGGGGCGCCGGCTCCCGTGCCAGCGCCGTCTGGACTGCGGAGCAGGGTATGAACCTGATGAGCTCCACGCTGCTCACCGAGGACACCGGAGTGCCATTCGACCAGCTCCAGGCCGAGCAGATCAGCATGTTCCGCCAGGCCTGGGCCGGTGCCGGCCACCAGCACGAGCCGCGCGTCTCGGTCAGCCGCAGCATCCTGCCGATCGTTGACGATGAGGACCGGAGGTTCTTTGGCCTCAGCGCCCTGCGGGAAAAGCGCGACCAGGTCGGGGTGATCGACGGACTCGTGGCCCGGTTCGGCAGGAGCTACGTCGGTGAGCCCGACGCCATCGCCCGGGAACTGGCCGCCGACGCCGCCGTCCAGGCCGCCGACACCCTGCTGCTCACCGTCCCCAACCAGCTCGGCGTGGACTTCAACGCCAAACTGCTGGGCACCGTGGTCCGGCACATCGCTCCGGCGATCGGCTGGGCACCCGGGCCGCGGTCGTAGCCGCGGCGCCGCCGGGACGCCGCCGGTTCGGCGAAAGCCCTAGCCGCGCCCCGGCGCCGTGGCTAGCATGGCTCCTTGGGGGAGTACCCCCGATGACCCGGCGGGCCCGGCCCGCCATCCGTGCGAAGGAGACCGTTGTGACACTGCCCCAAGGTTTGACCCCCGGCGTCTGGACACTGGACATGTCCCACAGCGAAGTCGGCTTCAGCGTCCGCCACGCCGGCATCAGCAAGGTCCGCGGCCGTTTCAACGAGGCCGCGGCGGAGGCCCGTGTCGGCGATTCCCTCGCCGACTCCAGCCTGCATGCCAGCATCAAGACCGCCAGTTTTGACTCCGGCGATGCGAACCGCGACGCCCACGTCCGCGGCACCGACTTCTTCGACGTCGAAAAGTTCCCGGAGATGACCTTCCGGGCCACGGGAATCAGGGGCGACGGCGAGGACTACGTGCTGACCGGCGACCTCACGATCCGTGACGTCACGAAGCCGGTGGATCTGGAAGTCGAGTTCACCGGCGTCGCGGTGGACCCGTTCGGCGCCACCCGGGCCGGGTTCAGTGCGGAGGCGGACATCAGCCGCAAGGAGTTCGGCCTGACCTGGAACGCCGCACTTGAGGCCGGCGGGCTTCTGGTCAGCGACAAGGTCAAGATCAGTGTCGAGGCAGCCATGGTGAAGCAGGCCTAGCCCTCGGGCCGGTCACCGTTTAGAAGAGCAGCAGGACGAAGCCGCCCACCGTGGACAGGATCCCCACGCCGGTGAGGATCCAGCCCAGGGTCCAGGCCGCATTCTCGTGCTTCGGCGGGGTGAGACCCCAGCGGGACGGATGACACACGTCGTAGAAGAGGTCGACGTCGGTCCCGACCACCAGGCCGTGCGACTCGGCCGCCGGCAGCAGGGAGCGGTGGTCGTCGTCGTGGTGGTCCGTCCAGCTGTACCCCGTGAACCCGCCGGCGCTGATCACCGTGCCGGTGGTCCCGGCCCACTGGCACCGGCGCCGCCGGGCAATCCAGCCCCAGAGAAGCAGCGGCAGGCCCAGGACAAAACCCACCCACGTCATGACTTCGAGGATGGGGCCAAGGAGGTCCGCGATGCTTGTCACCGGCGCGGCCCGGGCGGCGTCAGGTCAAGCTTCAGGAGAGCGGGCATGCTCCAAGTATTATGCCCTTCCGTGCGTTCGCAAAGCTGCCCGCCCCCGGCCCGCGTCACCGGACGAATTTCAGCAAATGTTCAGGGTGAACCCCTAGTCCGGATCGTCGTCCGGCGGGGGAGAATGGAATCATGAAGACATTGCTAAACATCATCTGGCTGCTCTTTGGCGGACTCTGGCTCGCGCTCGGTTACTTCATGGCCGGGATCGTCTGCTGCCTGCTGGTCGTGACCATCCCGTGGGGTCTCGCATCGTTCCGGATCGCGAACTATGCGCTCTGGCCGTTCGGCCGCACCGTGGTGGACCGTCCGGGCGGCACGGGCATGTTCGCCCTGCTCGGCAACGTCATCTGGCTGCTCGTCGCCGGCATCTGGATCGCGATCGGTCACGTGATCACCGCCTTCGCCATGGCCCTCACCATCGTCGGAATCCCCCTGGCCATCGCCAACCTCAAGCTCATCCCGGTCTCGCTCATGCCGCTCGGCAAACAGATCGTCCCGAGTGACAAGCCCTTCGTGACGACGTACCGCAAGGCCTACCACTAGCCCGCTGTTGAGGAGGCGTACCGCAATGTCCGAGCATGTAACAGCTGTTCCGGCAGCATCCGGCCAGGGTGAAGCTCCCACTCCGCCCGAAGACCTCATGCTGGTCATCACCCGCGAATTCCAGGCCCCCATCGCACGGGTGTGGTCGGCCCTGACGGACCCGGACCAGGCCGGGGCGTGGTGGGGGCCGCGCGGTTTCCACACCCCCCGCGAGAGCATCGACGCGGATCTGGAGATCGGCGGCCTCTACCGGGCCTGCATGGTCCAGGAAAGCACCGGGGAGGAGCACTGGTGGAGCGGGGTCTACACGGACATCGAACCGCCCTATCTTTTCGTGTTCACCCATGCCTGGGACAAGACCGACGGAACCCGCGGCTTCGAGACCGAGGTGACCTTCCAGCTGGACGAGGTCGACGGCGGCACGCGGATGACGTTCAGCCAGGGCCCTTTCGACACCATCGACAACCGTGACGGCAACGGCGTCGGCTGGCGCGAGTCGTTCGACCGCCTGGCCGAACACCTCCGCCGCAACCCCTGACACCCCCCGCCACGCCCCCCAACGCCACCCAACGCCCAGCAACGCGGGGTCACTTAGCGCCCATCCCAAGGGGATTTATGGGCGCTAAGTGACCCCGCGTTGCTGTTGCGTTGCTGTTGCGTTGCTGTTGCGTTGGGTGGCGGATGCAGCCTCCGTGCGGTGTCCGGCTCAGCCGAGCTCGGCCTGCAGGTTCCGCCGTGCCGCGTCCAGCCACAGTTCCCGGCCCCGCGGGGTGTGGAAGAGCGGGTCCAGCTGCAGGAGCCGGCGGACGACGGCGGCGCGTCCGGCGGCGAAGTCGTCGTCGCCGATGTGCGCGAAGTCCTCCCGGACGGCGGCCAGATACCGGGCGTAGGCTGCCGGTTCCCCGCCCAGCACGGAGAGGTCGGCGTCGCTGAGCAGGGCGGCGGCCCCGTCGCCGGCCTCCGGCTGGTGGTCGGCGGTCATCCGCACCAGGCGGGCCACCTCGTCCACCTCGGCGTCAGGGAGGCCGGCGTGGGCCAGCCGGTCCTCGGCGAGCCGGGCGGACTCCTCCTCGTCCTGGCCCGCGATCCCGCGGTAGACGGCGTCGTGGAACCAGGCGGCGAGCAGCACGGTCCGGGGCGGACCGGCGGGGCCGGTGAGGAGGTCCAGGGCCTCAAGGACCGCCAGCAGGTGGGTGCGGCCGTGGTACTTCCGGTGCTCCTCGCCCCAGCGGTCCAGCAGGTCCAGAAACAGTGCGTCGTGGCCCGGAAGAACCTCGTTCCAGCGCGTCAGCAGGGGGAGCTTGAGTGAGCTGCTGCGGCGCCGGGCCGGGATCCGCAGGCCGCTGGCGATCAGCTTGCGGACCAGGATCCGGCCCTCCACCGGGACGGCCCCGGCCGCCACGAGGGCGCCGTACCGGGCCTCGGCGACATCGTAATGGTCGCCGTCGAACGCTCGTTCCGGGATCCCCTGCGCCGCGGCGAAGGCGTGCAGTTCCTCCAGCGACGTGTCCGAGATCAGGTGCGAGAAGTGCGTTCCGTGCGCCGGCCAGAGCGGAGGGTCAAGGTAGATGGCCATGGGGGAAGTCTAATCCGGCCGCGGATCAGCCGGGTGTCAGCCCCGGCTGGCGTCACTGGCCGCCGTTTCGGACTGCGCCTCGTTCTGCGCCGCGGACTGCGACTCGGGCTGGGTCCGGGCACGGTGCGGCTGGGAACGCACGCCTTCGCCTCGTGCATTCAGCCGGGTCTCATGCTCGGCCTCCGCGATGGCCTCCGGGGTGATGTTGTCCGCGGAGTTCCAGGCTTTGATCGCGGCCCAGCCCACGGCCACGAGCGGAACGGCAAGGATCGCGCCGATGATGCCGGCGAGGATGGTGCCGGCGGTGAGGGCCAGCAGGATGACGAGGGCGTGCACGTTGAGCGCCTGGCCCATCACGACAGGCTGC
>DASWAW010000398.1:0-9329 GCA_036390955.1 Arthrobacter sp. | reverse complement strand
GCCGGATCCGCGCCGCGGGGCAGCCGTTCCGCCTCAACCCGCGCCTTCACCCGGCGGACTTCCCGCGCGTCCTGCTCGGAGAGGGACTCGGGGTAGCGGACGGTGTCGATCAGCGCCACGAAGTCGGCCGCCAGTTCATCGTCCCCGGCCATCGGGCGGGCGCGCAGCAGCGCCTGCGCCTCCCAGACGAGCGACCACCGGCGGTAATACTCGGCGTAGGAATCCAGCGACCGCACCATGGGTCCGCTCTTGCCCTCGGGACGGAGGTCAGCGTCAACCATCAGGACACGTTCGGCCAGGATGGCGGGCTTCAGCGGCTGGGTGAGCAGGCTGGAGAGCCGGCTCACGATCTGCAGGGCCTGCTGCTGCGCCTCGTCCTCCGGGACTCCGGGAAGCCCGCGGTGCACGTAAATGACGTCGGCGTCCGAGCCATAGCCGATCTCCCGGCCGCCCTGCCGTCCCATGGCAACCACCAGCACATGCGTCTTGAGCGGCTCCTCGGCCGTGACCACCGTCTCCGCGACGCGCAGGGCCCCCAGGACCGCGGCCCGGTCCGTGTCGGCCAGTGCCGCGCCCACCTGGTCCTGGTCCAGCAGTCCCGCGCTGTCCGCGATCGCAATCCGCAGGATCTCGCGGCGCCGGATCAACCGGATCAGCCGCATCGCGCTTTCCGGGTCCGCGTGGCGGGACATCTTGGAGGCGATCTCGAGCCACTGCGCCTCGAAGGTCAGCGGCACGAGTTCCTTGTCCGAGCCGAGCCAGGCCACCGATTCGGGCGAGACTTCCAGCAGGTCGGCGATCAGCCGGGAGTTGGAGAGCACATGGCAGAGCCGTTCGGCAGCCGCCGTCGAGTCCCGCAGCATGCCGAGATACCAGTGAGTGGTGCCGAGGGCTTCACTGACCCGGCGGAAAGCGAGCAGGCCGGCGTCGGGGTCCACGCCCTCCGCGAGCCAGCCGAGCAGGATCGGCAGGAGCTGGCGCTGGAGCGCGGCGCGGCGGCTGACTCCGCCGGTGAGCGCCTCGATGTGGCGCATGGCGCCGCTGGGATCGAGGTAGCCCAGGGCGGCGAGGCGGCCCTGCGCGGCTTCCGGGGTGAGCTTGGCTTCCTCGCTGCTCAGTGCCGCCGCGGTGTTGAGCAGCGGGCGGTAGAAGATGCGTTCGTGCAGCTCGCGCACGGAGCGTTTGGTCTTGCGCCAGGCCGCGACCAGGGCGTCGGGTTTGGGCCGCTCGCTGGAAAAGGGGCCGAGCACGGCCTTGGCGAGGGCCCGCAGTGAGGCTTCCTTGACCGGCATGAGGTGGGTGCGGCGCAGCTGGAAAAGCTGGATCCGGTGTTCCAGCAGCCGGAGGTAGCGGTAGCAGCGGTCGAACTCGGCGGCGTCGGAGCGGCCGATGTACCCGCCGGCGGACAGGGCGGCGATGGCCGAGGTGGTGTCGCGGCAGCGCAGGGTTTCGTCGGATTTGCCGTGCACAAGCTGCAGCAGTTGGACGGTGAATTCGACGTCTCGCAGCCCGCCGCGGCCCAGCTTGATCTGCCGCTGCTCTTCCTCCGCGGGGATGTGTTCGGTGACGCGGCGGCGCATGGAGCGGACGGACTCCACAAATCCGTCGCGGCCGGCGGAGGACCAGATCAGCGGCGCGACGGCGGCCTCGTAGCGGGCGCCGAGCTCGGTGTCCCCGGCGATGGTCCGGGCTTTCAGCAGCGCCTGGAATTCCCAGCTCTCGGCCCAGCGGGCGTAGTAGCTCTGGTGAGAGGCCAGGGTCCGGACCAGCGGCCCGGATTTGCCCTCGGGGCGCAGGTTGGCGTCGACCTCCCACAGCCCGGGTTCACGGCCGATCGACATGATGGCCCGGGAGATGCCGGAGGCCAGGGCGGTGCCGATCGTGCTGGCCCGCGAATCGTCGAGTTCGCCGGACTCGATCACGTAGATGACGTCGACGTCGGAAATGTAGTTAAGTTCGCGGGCACCGCATTTGCCCATACCGATCACTGCGAGCCCGACGTCGGCCACCTCGGCGGCGCTGAAGTGTTCGGCGGCTTCGGCCCGGGAGACGGCCAGGGCCGCCTCGATGGCGGCGCCGGCGAGATCGGCCAGTTCCGCGCCGGCGGCGGGCAGGAAGTCCAGCGGATCGGCGGCGCAGAGGTCTTTGACGGCGAGCTCGACGAGGCCGCGCCGGTACTCGGTGCGGAGCGCGACGTAGCCTTCCTGCCCGGTCAGCGACGCAACCGGGCGGGCGGATTTCGGATCGGCCTGCACGGAGCGCAGCAGCCGGGCGCGCAGTTCCGCTGCGTCCGCGGCCCGCGGTTCCGGGCTGGCGGTCACCTCGAAGGCATCAAGATGTTCCGGGTGGCGGATCAGGAACTCCCCCAGCGCCTCGGACGCACCCAGCACCCGGTACATGGGTTCGCTGCGTTCCGGGTCCGCGACCGCCAGCTTCCGCAGGTCCGGGTGCTTTTCGATCAGCCGGACCAGCGACTGCAACGCCGTGTCCGGGTTGGCGGCCAGCTGCAGCCCGGCGAAGAGGAGGTCCTGGTCCAGGCCCTCCAGCTCCGGGGCGGCAAGCCACCGTTCGCCGTTTTCCAGATCGCTGAAACCGGCGGCGATGAGGCGTCGTGCCAGGCTCACCGGGGCCGCCTAAAGGATGCCGAGGTTGCGCTGCAGCTCGTAGGGCGTGACCTGGAGACGGTAGTCCTGCCACTCCGCACGCTTGTTGCGCAGGAAGTGTTCGAACACCTGCTCACCGAGGATCTGCGGCATGAGTTCGGAGTCCTCCATGGACCGGATGGCGTCGTGCAGGCTGGCCGGCAGCGGGTCGTGGCCCATCGCGCGGCGCTCGGCCGAGCTCAGCGACCAGATGTCGTCCTCGGCGGCGGCGGGGAGCTGGTAGCCCTCCTCGATGCCCTTGAGCCCGGCACCCAGCAGCACGGCGTAGGCCAGGTAGGGGTTGGCTGCCGAGTCGATGCCGCGGTATTCAATCCGGGCCGACTGGCCCTTGCCCGGCTTGTACAGCGGGACGCGGACCAGGGCGGAGCGGTTGTTGTGGCCCCAGCTGAGGTAGCTCGGGGCTTCACCGCCGCCCCAGAGCCTTTTGTAGGAGTTCACGAACTGGTTGGTGACCGCGGTGAACTCCGGGGCGTGCTTGAGGATGCCGGCGATGAACTGCCGGGCCGTCTCGGAGAGCTGGAACTCGGCGCCCGCCTCGTAGAAAGCATTGGTGTCGCCCTCGAAGAGCGAGAAGTGGGTGTGCATGCCCGAACCCGGGTGGGCGGTGAACGGTTTCGGCATGAACGTCGCGTAGGTGCCCTGCTGCAGCGCCACCTCCTTGATCACCGTGCGGAACGTCATGATGTTGTCCGCGGTCTGCAGCGCATCCGCGTAGCGCAGGTCGATCTCGTTCTGGCCGGGGCCGGCCTCGTGGTGGCTGAACTCGACCGAGATGCCCACCGATTCCAGCATGGTCACGGCCGTGCGGCGGAAGTCCTGTGCCACACCGCCCGGAACGTGGTCGAAGTAACCGCCCTCATCCACCGGGACGGGGGAACCGTCCGGGCCCGGCTGCTGTGACTTGAGCAGGTAGAACTCGATCTCGGGGTGGGTGTAGCAGGTGAAGCCCATGTCCGCGGCCTTGGCGAGGTTGCGCTTGAGGACGTTGCGGGGATCAGCAGCGGAGGGTTCGCCGTCGGGAGTCAGGATGTCGCAGAACATCCGCGACGTCGCCTCCGTCTCGCCGCGCCACGGCAGGATCTGGAAGGTGGCGGGGTCCGGCTGGGCCAGCATGTCCGATTCGAAAACGCGGGCCAGGCCCTCGATGGAGGAGCCGTCAAACCCCAAGCCCTCCTCGAACGCGCCTTCCACTTCGGCCGGGGCCAACGCCACGGACTTCAGCGATCCCACGACGTCGGTGAACCACAGCCGCACGAACCGCACGTCGCGCTCTTCGATCGTCCGCAGGACAAACTCTTGCTGGCGGTCCATACTGGCCTCTTTCCGGTTCTTTCGTCGTGCCCCAGGCCCGTCGTGCATGGGTCCCGCAGCTGCTCACGATTCACTTTACTAATCATTGCCACCGATTGCCGAAGCAGCTGCCCTGCGTAACACAGCGTTAACACGAGGAACCCGAAAATTACCGCCCAAGGCGGCTGCCGGGAGGACCGGCCGGGAGTCCTGTGACGTGACTCACGCGACCACGGGCTGGAGCCCGGTAGCTTGGACACGCGGTGGCGCACTACGCTCTTGCCATGGCCACAAGCAGCAGCCCCGATTCCAGCATGCCCGCAGAACTAGCCGCCCCCTACGGCGACGGACCGGCGGCACCGTCCGCAGGCCTGCCGGCAGCTGCGGCCGGCGCCCCGGAGTCCGGCACCCGGAAGCCTGCGGCGAAGATCCGCACCCATCACCTGCGCCAGGCCAAGCTAAGCGGGGAGCGCTTCGCCATGCTGACCGCCTATGACCAGTACACGGCAGAAATCTTCGACCAGGCCGGCATCGAGGTCCTCCTCGTGGGCGACTCGGCCTCCAACAATGTCTTCGGCAACGAAACCAGCCTGCCCGTCACCGTGGACGAACTGCTCCCGCTGTGCCGCGCCGTCACCCGCTCGGCCAAGCGCGCCCTCGTCGTCGCGGACCTGCCCTTCGGCAGCTACGAGGTCTCCGCCCAGCAGGCGGTGGCCACCGGCGTCCGGTTCCTCAAGGAAGGACTCGCCCACGCGGTCAAGATCGAGGGCGGGAAGTTCTACGCCGAGACCGTCCGGGCCATGGTCCAGGCCGGCATCCCTGTGATGGCGCACATCGGGTTCACCCCGCAAAGCGAGCACGCCCTCGGCGGCTACCGGGTCCAGGGCCGCGGCGATGACGCCCAGCGGCTGGTCGATGATGCCGTCGCCCTGGCCGAGGCCGGCGCGTTCTGCGTCCTGATGGAAATGGTCCCGGCCTCGACGGCGGCTGCCGTGGACGCCGCCGTCGAGGTTCCCACCATCGGCATCGGCGCCGGCAATGCGACCACCGGCCAGGTGCTGGTCTGGCAGGACATGGCGGGGCTCCGCGGCGGCAGGATGGCCAAATTCGTCAAGCAGTACGCGGACCTGCGCACCTCACTCAGCGACGCCGCGAAGGCCTACGGCGAGGACGTGCGCTCCGGCCAGTTCCCCGGCCCCGAGCACTCCTTCTAGGCGACAACTGCAGCTCTTCCCTGCTAAAGCTGCGGCCTGCACTTGCCTGCTTCCGCTGCGGCGTGCTCTTTCTGGCTTCCGCTGCGGCATTCCCGTCCTGGCTGCTCCCGCGGGTTTTGGAGGCCACCTCATCCTTTTCGAGGGATGCAGTGCCCCGCGAGTCCGGGCAGGCTGGCCATTGAGGGCCTGCATCGGGCCCTGGCAGATGTTCCGCCGTCCTGGCCTGATTCGTGCGCGAAGAGATGGGCCGGACACCGGCGGACACTAGTGGAGGAGTAGCCATGAACTCAATTTCGACTGACTTCTGGGACGTCCTGCTGTGGAGTTTCTGGTTCTTCATCTGGATCTCCGCACTCATGATTTGGTTCCGCTGCCTGTTTGACATGTTCGGCGACAGCACCCTGAGCGGCTGGGGCAAGGCCGGCTGGGCGATATTGCTGGTCTTTCTGCCCTGGCTCGGAGCAATCATCTACCTGATCGCCCGGGGCCGCAGCATGGGAGAGCGGCAGATGGCCGAAGTGGCACGGCAGCAGGCCGCCCAGCAGGAGTACATCCAGCAGGTCGCCGGCAAGTCGACCAGCCCGGCAAGCCAGATTGCCGATGCCAAGGCCCTGCTCGACTCCGGAGCCATCAACCAGACCGAGTTTGAGTCCCTCAAGACCAAGGCCATGGCCTGAGCTGAGTGAACGGACCGCGGCCGGGGAACCCGGCGCGCATTCTTTCCCGCTGACGATTGACAGCTCCGTCCGGGAGCTGTCACCGCACCCCAAGTGAAGGAGATCGACTATGTCCGCTCAGAGTGAGAACCCGGTACTCGAGACCATCGGCGCCATTACCAACGCCTCCCTGGGCCGGTCCGACCTGCCGGCCGACGCCCTGCTCATGATCCGCATCGCCGCCCTGGCCGCCGTCGATGCCCGGCCTATCTCCTACCTGGCCCACATAGGCCCCTCGATCGAGTCCGGCGTTACGGCCAAGGATGTTCAAAACGTGCTCGTCGCCGTGGCGCCCATCATCGGAACGGCCCGGACGATGTCAGCCGCGATCAACATCACCGAAGCGCTCGGTTTCGCGATCGCAGTGCTCGAGGAAGAGACGAAATAACGCAGGACCCGGCATGAGACTGACCTGGCTTGGTCACTCCACCGTGGTCGTTGATCTGGACGGGGTCCGGGTCCTCACCGATCCGCTGCTTCGTCCGCATGCCGGGCTGCTGCGGCGCCTGGCACCCCGGCCGGACCCGGCGTCGTGGAGCCGGCCCGACGTCGTGCTCCTGTCCCATCTGCACCACGACCACGCCGAACTGCGCTCCCTCCGCATGCTGCAGGGGGCAGTCCTGATGAGCGCCCCGGCCAACGTCGCCTGGTTGCGCCGCCGCTCCCTGTCGCCTGCAGTTCCCCTGGGGGACGGCTGGACCCCGGTACGCAGCGGGGTCGAAATCCGGCAGGTGCCCGCCGAGCATCGCCACCGCCCCATGCCGCACCGACCCAACGGCGCCAATGGCCAGCTGGTCCGCGGCCCCTCGGGCATCGTCTGGATCGCCGGTGACACGGGGTTGTTTCCGGAGATGGCCGAGATCCCCGCCATGGCGGGAGGCCCCGTCACCGTCGCCCTGGTACCGGTCTGGGGATGGGGTCCGCGGCTCTCGGCGGGCCACCTGTCCCCGGAGACCGCCGCCCGGGCTGTCGCAATGACCGGCGCACGTTTCGCCGTGCCGGTGCACTGGGGAACGCTGCACCCTCCCTTCGTCACCCACTTTGCCCGCAGCTGGCTGGAGCTGCCCGGGCGCCGGTTTGCCGACGCCGTGGCGGAGCAGGCTCCTGGCTGCACGGCCGTCGTCCTTTCCCCGGGCCAGTCATGGGTCACGCCGAATTGAACCAGCACCCCTGAAGTGGCCCGGCAGACAAGCCAACAGACAAGCCAACCGCGATGACCAGCCGCTCAACGCCGGAACGCTGTCGACGCCCGCTGGCCGCAGGACTCAAGCATGGCCACCAGCACCCGGTGAAGCTCATCGGCACCCTCTATCCGCTCCGGAAGCCCCGCCATAAGGTCGGCCGGCCCGAACAGCACCGCGCGGTCCTGCCAACCGCCGAGCCCCCCGTGCGAACCGACCAGGCCCTCAAATGCCGCGACGTCATTGGTCACCGGATCGACAGCACTGTTGACGTAGAGATCCGGCGCCTCGGGGTCCATCAGCGCACGCTGGAGAACCCGCGCCGCATGGGACCCGAACGGAGCCAGCGGGTCCGCTCCCTCCACCGCACCGCTGGCGAGATCGAGGCGCCCGCCGTTTCCGATTGCCCACGCCCGGCCGTCTTCATCGATCCCGGCGACGAACCCGACGCCGGGATGGCCTGACAGTCCCGGGACCAGGGCCGGCCACTCCCGGGCGAGGGCCTGGAGCGTCCAGCGCTGCTCACCCCGCACGTAGACCAGGCCGAGGTTCCCCGAGCCCAGCACGACGACGGGCTCCTCGGCGGCGCCGCCTGGAACCGGAGTCTGCTGCGCCTTGGTCAGTCCTTTGTCGGCACGGCCGGCGAGTTTTCCGGCCATCCCGCCATTCGCGACGTCTCCGGCAAGGGAGCCCGCCCGTCCCAGCCCTTCGACCAAGGCGTCCACGGCCTGTACCTGTTCGTGCATGAGTTCCGCACAGAGGTCGCCGAGCGTCTGGCCATACCGGTCAGCGAACGGGGCGCCCTGGGACTGGCCGTGGTCCGAGAGCACGATCAGCCGATAGCGGCGGGGGGCGGACGCGGCGAGCTGGGCCAAAGATCCCAGCGTGCGGTCCAAGCCGTCCAGCGCGGCCAGCGACTCCGGCCGGAACACCCCGGCGTGGTGGGCGATCTCGTCGTAGTCAACGTAGTCGACATAAATGCTCTTCGTCCCACGACGCAGCTCCTCGGCGACCAGGACCGTATTGAGGTCACGCAGGAGACTGTTGGTCACGGCCCGCAGCAGGGCGAATATCCAGTCCCGGTGCACACGCGGGTCGAGATCACGCTTGACCTGGCGTCGGGCCTGCCACCGTTCCTTGAGGACCTCCCCCACGGTCCGGGTGAGGCTGCGCATGAACCCGTTCGGCGAGCTGAAAAACCAGGCGAACGCCCTGCGGGTTTGCGTGGATCCGCGCCGGACCTCCACCCGGCTCATGGTCAGCAGCGACCGGGGCGCGTCACCCGTGAACAGGTTCGAAATGGAGATCCCGTCGTCGCAGAGCAGGCCCCGGCCGCTGCGGTGCCTCTCCTCGATCACCCGCGCGTCTGCCGGCCGGTTGGCCACCAGCACCCGGTTCAGCCCACGGTCGTACCACCGGAAGGCGGGGATTCCGGCGACGGTGCCGTGCAGAATGCCCATCTGGCTGGCCGGCGTGGTGCAGGGCAGCTGGGGCGTCCATTCGCGGACCGTGTAGTCGCCGGATGACAGCCAGCGCCGAATATGGGGTACTGCGCCGGACTGGACCGCCCACTGCAGTACGGGAAAGGGGACACCGTCGAGCTGCACGAACAGGACGCCGTCGACCTCCGGATCGGTCACTGCTGCCCGCCGGCGCGCCCTGCCGGCCAACGACGTGAAGAGGCCGTCGTCAGTGCCGGCTGTGGTGGCCCACGAGATCAGCGTGCCCACGACCGCACTGACCCAGGCTGCGGCGAGGGCTGTCCACGCCGTTGACTCGATGCCGGGAACCAGGAGGATGGCGGTGTACATAATCAGGCCTTGCCCGAGCAGGGCGGTGAGGAGCACCGCCAGCCAGCCCACCCTGGCCGAGATCTCCACCAGCGCCGGGCGGAGGACCAGGCCGACGACGCCGGCCGCTGCTGCCACGGCGGCGTAGGCCCACCAACTGGTGGCGGAGAACCCCGGCAGCAGCACGCCGGTGACAATCAGGGCCACGGTCGAGGCAGCCCAGGCCAGCGCCAGCCTGGCCAGGTCTGTGACTCGGACGCCCCTGGTGCGGGCAACGCTCGTCGGCATTTTCCAAGTATGGCCGCCGGTGGCTTGCTGGCGCTCATCCGCTGCGGGTGAGACGTCGCCGCCGAGGGGCCCACATTGCCGGCCGTCCGGGTCCGCCTGCTCCCGGCATCGGCCGCCGCACCGTCACCATGTGGCACGCGGAACCAGGGGACTGGCCTCAGTCGTTCTCGTCGCCCTTTTCCCAGGA
>DASWAW010000397.1:0-12939 GCA_036390955.1 Arthrobacter sp. | reverse complement strand
GCCGCTGGCCCGCCCCGGGCCGGCGGACACGACGCGGAAGTGGCGCAGCCCGCGGGCGCGGCGGTCGAACCGGATCCGCAGTTGCTTGGCCCGGACGATCCACATCAGCCCGATCACGGCCGCGATCAGGCCGGAGGCCGCCGCGACGCTCAGGGACCAGCGCGGACCGGCGACGTTGGCGACCCAGCCTACGAACGGCGCCCCGATGGGCGTGCCGCCCATGAAAATCGCCATATACAGCGCCATCACCCGGCCCCGCATCACCGGGTCGGTGGTCGTCTGGACGTAGCCGTTGGCGCTCGTCAACATGGTGATGGCGAACAGCCCCACCGGAACCAGCGCCACGCCGAACCAGAAGTAGTTGGGGGCCAGGGCGGCGATGCCGGAGGTCAGTCCGAAGGCTCCGGCCGCGCCGAAAATGATCCGCAGCCTGGGCTTTTTACGTCCGGCGGACAGCAGGGCGCCGGCGACGGAGCCGATGGCCATAATGGAATTCATCAGCCCGAAGGCACTGGCGTCCAGACCGAATTCCGTTCCGACCATGGCCGCGATGAACAGCACAAAATTCAGCCCCAGGGTGCCCACAATGAAGACCGCGACCAGCACCACCACGATGTCGGGCCGGAACCGCACGTAGCGCAGCCCCTCGCGGATCCGGCCCTTGCCGGCCGCGGCCCGGGGCAGCTGGCGCAGCGAGGCGGAGGGAATCCGCCACAGGCTCAGCAGCAGCGCCACGAAGGTCAGGGTGTTGATCAGGAAGACCCAGCCGGGGCCGACAGCGACCGTGAGGACGCCGGCGACCGCGGGTCCGATCATCCGGGCCACGTTGAAGGAGGCACTGTTGAGCGCCACCGCATTGGGCAGGTAATCGTCGCGGACGAGTTCGGAGACGAACGTCTGGCGTACGGGGGCGTCCAGAGCGGAGACGACGCCAAGCAGCAGGGCGAAACCGTAGACATGCCACAGTTGGGCGGCCCCGGAGATCACGAGGATGCCGAGGCCAGCGCTCAGCAGCGCCATCGCCGACTGGGTCAGGACGAGCAGCTGCTTGCGGTTGAAGCGGTCCGCCACCAGCCCGGCCACGGGGGCTAGGAAGAGCTGGGGGCCGAGTTGCAGGGCCATGGTGATGCCCATGGCGCTGGCATCGTGCTCGGTCAGGTGGTCAAAGACCAGCCAGTCCTGGGCAGTGCGCTGCATCCAGGTCCCGATGTTGGAAATGATCGCCCCGATGAACCAGATCCGGTAGTTCAGGATGTGCAGGGACTTGAAGGTGGACATCATGTCCAGCCCTCACTGTGCACCACCCAGGATAATTCCAACCGCTAGTCAACCTGCGCTGCGGGCAGCTCGTCGGCCGGGCGGGCTACGGAGCCGTCGTCGTCATCATCGTCAGCGTCGTCGTCGTCAGCGTCGTCGTCGTCAGCGTCATCAGCGTCATCAGCGTCGTCGTCATCAACATCGTCGGCGTCGTACTCGTCGCCGGCACCGTCCGCGTTGCCGTCGGCGTCGTCCGAGTCGTCCTCCGGTGCCTCGCCAGAGTCAAAGGCTGCCTCGAGGGCGGCCTCGAAGCCGGCCTCGGCGTCCCGGGCATCGCCGGGTTCGGTGCCCTGCGGGGGTGCCGGGATGACGGCCTCCGGGAGTTCCTGCTCGCCCTGTTCATCGCCCGGGCGGACCCGTTCGGCCCACGGGATCCATTCTGGCGCCAGAATGGAGTCTTCGGAGGGCAGCAGGCCCAGCTCGTCGACCGTAACAATCTTGGACCGCGAGTTGCGTGTAAGCACGGCGTACCACTGCCAGCCGCCGTAACCGGCGAGCTTCGACTCAAACAGGTGCGTGACCAGGCGGTCGCCCTCGCTCTTGGCGGCCAGGTGCCGACCTATCTGCTCGGCGGGGGCGATCCCCTCCAGCGCAGCACGGGCGGCGTCGACGGCGGCGGCCAGGAAGGCATCGGGCTTGCCGGTGCGCCAGACGGGGACGCCGGCGCGCGGCTTGGAGCCCTCTTTGGTTCCGGCTTTCTTGTCCCCGGCGGCAGTGTTGCCCCCGGCGGCAGTATTGCCCGCGGCCCGGGGTGGGGTCTGATCAGTTTCCGGAGTCATCCCAGAGACCTACGCGTCCAGCTCGTCGGCAACCTTACGCAGGGCTACAGCGATCGCCTTGCCCTTGTTGCCTTCCGGGTATTTGCCCGCGGACAGCGTTCCGGACAGATTGTCCAGCACGGAGACGAGGTCCTGCACCAGCGGGGCAAGATCTTTCGCGCTGGGCCGCTTGGCTTTGGCGATGGAGGGCGTCTTGTCCAACACACGCAGGCCCAGGGCCTGGGCGCCCTTTCGGCCGTCGGCCACACCGAATTCGACCCGGGTGCCGGCCTTAAGCTCGGTTACGCCCTCAGGCAGCGCGGACTTGGGCAGGAAGACTTCCTGGCCGTCCTCGCCCGCGAGGAATCCGAAGCCCTTTTCCTTGTCATACCACTTGACCTTGCCGGTAGGCACGTAATCAACCTTCTTCGTTCTGCTGGTGACACGGCCGGCGGCCACCGCATCCGCATGGATATGCGGGTTCAGGGTATGGCTGCCCGGACCGTATTGGTCTGTTCCTTCAAGGTTATCGTGCCCAACCTACTTTGGCCGTTTGGGGCGCGGGACTGGCCGGGCTGTTAGCGTTAGCTCCATGACTCCATTGGGTTTCCGGCGACCACTGTTGATCGCCGCGGCCGCCGCCGCCATCCTGTCGCTCGCGGCCGTCGGCGTCGTGATGGCGATGGCCTTCAATAACGCCGTGTCGCCCGTCTGGATCACCTCAACGGCCCTCTATGGGCTTCCGGTGGCTTTCCTGCTGATGCTCCTGCTCGTCATTGACGGCGTGGCAGCCCGGCGGCGGACCAGACGGCCAGACGAAAGGTAGCGTGGCACTGATGTCGCTAATCCGCGCGCTCAGCAAGGAACTGCAGGCACGCAGCGATGACTCGTTGCGGGCCTTGTTCTCCGCGCGGCCGGACCTCATCTCCCCCGGAGTGCCGGACTTCGCGGCCCTCGCTGCCCGGGCCAGCGGCCGCGTCAGCGTGCAGCGCGCCCTGGAGCGGCTCAACCGCCCGGAAATGCAGGTCCTCGAAACCCTGCACCTGTGCACGAACACGGACACCGGGCACAGCGCCTCCGCCCCGATGCTGAAGAAACTCATCAACGGCGCCACGCTGGGCTCCATTGAGAAGATGCTGCATTCGCTGCAGGAGCTGGCTCTCGTCCACCGGGCGGAACCCCCGCCCGGTGCCGCGCCGGCTGCCGGCACGAAGCTGCGGTATTACCTGCCGGTGGGCAGCCTCAAGGACGTGATCGGGATCTACCCGGCCGGCCTGGGGCGCAGCTACACCGAACTCGTGCGGCTCCAGCCCGCTTTCGCCCAGCGCGTGGTCCAGCTGGTCGGGGAACTGCACCGGAACGGGGAGGCGATCTCCCCCGCGGCCACCCCGATGGAAGCCGCCCTGTCTCTGCAGCACTGGACCGCCACGCCGGAGTCGCTCCGGCAGATCCTGACCGGCGCCCCCGAACGCACCACGGCACTTCTCGCACGCTTCGGCAACTGGGCCATGGGCGCCGTTCCACAGGCGCAACGGCGCGCCTCCGTCCTGCACGAGGCCGCCGACGTCGGGCCCGTGGACTGGCTCCTGGCCCGAGGGCTGCTCGTGCCGCTGGACGCGGCCCACGTGGAACTTCCGCACAGCGTAGGGGTGTCCCTGCGCGGCGGCTTCGTCATCGAAAAGTTCGCGTTGACTCCCCCGGTGCCTCGGCTGGGTTCCACGTCTTCCGCGCTGCGCCGCAATGCCGCCCTGGGCGCGATCGCCGAGACGCTGCGGCTGGTCGGTGAACTGCTCTATGCCGTCCGTGAACAGCCCCTTGTCACCCTGCGCAGCGGCGGCGTGGGCGTCAGGGAGCTGAAGCGGCTGGCGGACACGCTGCGGCTCGAGATGCACGATGCCGGTGTGCTGGCCGAGCTGTGCGCCCTGTCCGGGCTCATTCGGCTGGACGTGGACAGTTCCGCCTGGATCCAGCCACCGCAGCTTGAATGGCTGACGCTTCCGCGGCAGGAGCAGTGGCTCTGGCTGGTCAATGCCTGGCTCGCCAGTGAACGGGCGCCCTCGCTCGTCGGACAGCCCGTCAACGGCCAGGTCACGGTCCCCGCCCTTCACCGCGGCGCAACCGGAAACACCATCAACGCGCTCTCTGCCGAGGCCCAGCGCCCGGACGCTCCGGTGGTCCGGAAACGGATCCTGGAAATCCTCGCCGAGCTGACCGAGGAGGCCGCGGCGGCGGATGGGCAGGCCCCGGTGCTGGACGCGGCGGCCGTGCTGGAGCGCGCCGACTGGACCCAGCCCCGGATGGCCCGCCGTTTCAGCTCGCTGATCCGGGGCGTCCTGGCCGAGGCGGAGATGCTCGGCCTCGTCGGCTCCGGCGCGCTCAGCCAGATCGGGGCGGCAATCGCCGCAGAACAGCCCGACGAGGCGATGGACATCCTCGGCGAACATCTGCCGGCCGCCCTGAACCATGTCCTGCTCCAGGCCGACCTCACCGCGGTGGCCCCCGGCTACCTCGCACCGGACCTGACCGAAAAACTCCTCGCCATGGCCGACTCCGAAGGCCAGGGCCCCGCCACGATCTACCGTTTTTCCGTGTCCTCCGTCCGGCGCGCGCTCGACGCGGGCCAGGACGCCCAGGCGATCCTGGATTTCCTGGACCTGCACTCAGCCACGGCGATCCCGCAGCCGCTGAAGTACCTGATCGAGGACACCGCCGCCCGCCATGCCCGGCTGCGGGTGGGATCCGCCGCTAGCTTCATCCAGAGCGATGACGAAACGGCGCTCCTGGAGCTGCTGAACACGTCCGGCGCATCCGGCCTCGGCTTGGTCCGGATCGCACCCACCGTGCTGATTTCGCACGCGGCCCCGCGGGAAACAGCGCAGGTCCTCCGTAACCTGGGGCTGTCCCCCGCGGTGGAGGAATCCGAGCCCGGCGGCATCCGGCTGCGCCGCACCACCGCGGCGCCCGGCAGCGTCCGGCCGGTCTACAGTGCTCCACGCACCGCACCTCCGGAAGCCGACGTCGACGCCCAACTGGCCGTGCTGCGCAGTGAGCGTCCCTCCCCCGGCGTTAATGACGGGCGACCCCCTGCGGCCCCCGGCAGCGAAGAGGCAACCCAACTGGGGCTGGAGACCCTGCAGCGGGCGATCCGGCTCAAGCAGCGGGTGGTGATGAACGTCGTCGACAGCATGGGGAATGCGGTGCGGGAAACGGTTGTTCCGGTAGCTGTGAACGGCGGCCGGGTCCGGGTGTTCGATCCGGACAAGGAAACCGAACGCGTCCTGTCCATCCACCGGATTATTGACGTAGAGGCGGCAGAGGAATTGCTCCAGTGAACGATGGACCGCTGATCGTCCAGAGTGACAAAACCATCCTGCTCGAAGTCGACCACGAACTGGCCACCGAGGCACGCCACGCCATCGCCCCGTTCGCCGAGCTGGAGCGCGCCCCCGAGCACATGCACAGCTACCGGCTCACCCCGCTGGGCCTCTGGAACGCCCGGGCCGCTGGCCTGGATGCCGAAAAAGTGCTGGACACGCTGCTGAAGTACTCCCGCTTCCCGGTACCGCATTCCCTGCTGATCGACGTCGAAGAGACCATGTCCCGGTACGGCCGGCTGCGGCTCGAAAAGGATCCGCAGCACGGCCTGGTCATGCGCACTTCCGACTATCCGGTGCTGGAGGAGGTGAGCCGTGCGAAGAAGATCGCCCCGCTGCTGGGGCCGAGGATCGATGGTGAAACCGTCGTCGTGCATTCCTCCCAGCGCGGGCAGCTCAAGCAGCTGCTGCTCAAAATCGGCTGGCCCGCCGAGGACCTGGCCGGCTACGTCGACGGGACGCCGCACCCCATCATGCTCAACGAGACCGGCTGGAAGCTCCGCCCCTACCAGCAGCTGGCGATGGAGAACTTCTGGGCCGGCGGCAGCGGCGTCGTCGTGCTCCCCTGCGGGGCCGGCAAGACGCTGGTCGGTGCCGCCGCGATGGCCACCAGCTCCACCACCACGCTGATCCTGGTGACCAACACGGTCTCGGCCCGGCAGTGGAAGGACGAGCTGCTCAAGCGGACCTCCCTCACCGAGGAGGAAATCGGCGAGTACTCAGGCTCCGTCAAGGAAGTCCGCCCCGTCACAATCGCCACGTACCAGGTCCTGACCACCAAGCGGGGCGGGCTCTACCCCCACCTGGAACTGGTGGACGGCAACGACTGGGGACTCATCATTTATGACGAGGTCCACCTCCTGCCCGCCCCGATCTTCCGGATGACGGCGGACCTGCAGGCACGCCGCCGGCTGGGCCTGACCGCCACCCTGGTCCGCGAAGACGGCCGCGAGGGCGAAGTTTTCAGCCTGATCGGGCCGAAGCGCTACGACGCACCGTGGAAGGACATCGAGGCGCAGGGCTACATCGCACCGGCGGACTGTGTTGAGGTCCGGATCGACCTGCCCCGCGACGAACGCGTAGCCTATGCCATGGCCGAAGACGCAGACAAATACCGGCTGTGCGCCACCTCCGAATCCAAGACACTCGTGGTGGAACAGCTCGTGGCCGAACACGCCGGCGAGCAGCTGCTCGTGATCGGCCAGTACATCGACCAGCTGGACGAGATCGGCGAGCGCCTGCAGGCGCCGGTGATCAAGGGCGACACCTCCGTCAAGGACCGCCAGCGGCTCTTTGATGCCTTCCGCGCCGGCGAGGTGCAGACCCTGGTCGTGTCCAAGGTCGCCAACTTCTCCATCGACCTGCCCGAGGCTTCCGTCGCGATCCAGGTCTCCGGCTCCTTCGGCTCCCGGCAGGAAGAGGCCCAGCGCCTCGGCCGGCTGCTGCGTCCCAAGAAGGACGGCCGCGCCGCACGCTTCTACTCCCTCGTGGCCCGGGACACGCTGGACCAGGACTTCGCGGCCAAACGGCAGCGCTTCCTGGCCGAGCAGGGCTACGCCTACCGGATCATGGACGCCAAGGACGTCGGGACCAGCTCCCCCACCGACTGAACCGTGGCGCCCCCGACTGAACCGGAGGCGCCCCTATCGGGCCGGGCACCGCGGAGCTTCAGACCGCTAGTCGGTGGAGGCGAGCAGGTCCAGGATGAAACGCGCCATCTCAAGCCTCCCGGCCATCAGCGAGCGCAGTTCCTCGGAGTCCGGTTCCGCCAGCCGCTGGGTCGCGACGGCGGCGAGCCCGGTGAATACCGCCATCGAGGCAGCGTGGCCACGCCGGACCTCGGTCTCACTGACGTCGGCACCGAACTCAGCGAGACCTTCGCAGTAGGCGGAGAGGCACAGCGGCTCCAACCCGTACAGTTCGCCGCCGTGCATCTGGCCCTGATTGACCCAACCGGCCAGCAGCTGGCCGAGATCAAACCCCGGGCAGGCCAAGCCGTAGAAGCCCCAATCGATGACGGTGAAGTCCGGGGCGGGCGCGACGCCGGATCCCGTTCCGGGGCGGATCAGCAGGTTTTGGGGGCTGGCGTCGCCGTGCGCCGGGAGGGCGGGGAGCCGGCAGATGTCGTCCAGGAGTCCGTCCGCGCGGCCCGTGAGCCGGCGCAGTCCCGCGATCAGGGCCGGGTCCGCGGCAGCCGCCACGGCCGGGTGCGACCAGAGGTCCTCGCCCAGGATCCCCGGGATGAAAACGGTCGCCGCGACGCCGTCCAGGTAGAACCGCAAACCCTCACAGCCACGCCCGGCACCCCCCGAGGGGCCGCGGTCCCGGACGTCGGGACTGCCTGCCAGCCGGCCCAGGAACCGGGCCGCGTCGACGAAGCGCTGCTCCGTCCAGGCAGCCGGCGGGGCCTCGGGAACGTCTTCCATCCAAATCGCCGTCCGCTGGGCATCGAATGCGTCCAAGCGGTAGATCTCCGGCATGCGGCCGCCCGCCGGAAGCACAGCGGACAGCCCCGACGCGTAGACCTGGGCTTCGGTTTCCCACGGGAACTTCGCCGCCAGTTCTGCCCTCAGGTGCTCCGGAACCCGCCCGATGGCGGGCCACAGCAGCGGTGACTGGATCACCTTCACCACGGTACTGAATGTCGCCGTGCCGATGGTTGCCCGGGAACCGCCGCAGCCGGTCCGGACGGTTCCGCCGACGCGCCAGAGCCCGCCGGTCGTCATGTTGAACACCGGCGGCCCGAGTTCCTCGGCAAACACGGACAGCAACTCCACAACAGGTTCGGCCAGGCAGGCGGCCGCAATCCCGGCCAGGGCGGCCGGACCCGGATCGGCACCGGCGAGGATATCCATGTCCGCCAGATCAACCGCCACGCGCCCTCACCTCCCCGACTGCGGAGTTGCCGCGCCCTCAAGCTCCAGGAACTTGATAAGGACGCCTTGTCCCCAAATGGTAAAGTAGCTTTATGATCGATGTCAACGACACCATCGACCCCGCGGCCGCCCCGCACATAGCCGCCCTGCTCGGCGGCGCTTTCAACAGTTTCCGGGCCGAGCTCAACACCCACTCCCTGCCCGGACTGCGGCCATCCCACTACCGTGTCATGGCGTTGATTCCGCCGGAGGGCCTCCGGCTGTCCGTGCTGGCGGAGAGGGCGGCGATTACGAGGGCAGGGATCGGCCAATTCATGAAACACCTCGACCGCGAAGGCTACGTCCGGCTGGCCGCCGACCCCTCCGATTCGCGGGCGAAGATCGTCAGGCTGACCCCGGCCGGTGTGGCCGCCGTCGAGCATTCCCTGCGGATCATCGCCGAGACGGAACGCAAATGGGAGGCCGCCCTGGGGCCGGAGCGCTACCGGGAATTCCGGAGTGCACTGCGTGAGATCAGCCGGCTCGCGCCGTGAAGCACGCCCATTCAACACACATCCGCCATTCAGAAAACTCCCAGAGTCTGGGAGGATCATGGGAACCATGAAAAAGAACGGTCCCGAAGCCAAGCTGCTGGTCGTCGATGACGAACCGAACATCCGCGAGCTGCTCTCCACTTCCCTGCGCTTTGCCGGCTTTGAAGTCGTTTCCGCGTCCAACGGGCGCGAAGCCTTGGCGGCCGCCGACCTCCATGCCCCAGATCTGGCCGTCCTGGACGTCATGCTGCCGGACATGGACGGCTTCACCGTCACCCGCCGGCTGCGCGCCGCAGGCAAGCACTTCCCCGTGCTCTTCCTGACCGCCAAGGATGACACCGAAGACAAAGTCATGGGCCTGACCGTGGGCGGCGACGACTACGTCACGAAGCCGTTCAGCCTCGACGAGGTCGTTGCCCGCATCCGCGCCGTGCTGCGCCGCACCCAGCCCCTGCAGGATGACGATGCGGTGATCCGCGTCGATGACCTGGAGCTCGACGACGACGCCCACGAGGTGCGCCGCGGCGGCACAGTGATCGAACTGTCGCCCACCGAATTCAAGCTCCTGCGCTACCTCATGCTGAACCCCAACCGCGTGCTGTCCAAGGCGCAGATCCTGGACCACGTCTGGGAGTACGACTTCAACGGGGACGCCTCGATCGTGGAGTCCTACATCTCTTATCTGCGCCGCAAGGTGGACATTGATCCCGACGCCCCGGCCCTGATCCAGACCAAACGCGGCGTCGGCTACGTGCTGCGGACGGCCGAGAAGCGCTGACCTTGTTGCTCCACCGCTGGAAGTCGGCGTCGCTGAGGTCGCAGCTCGTCGCCATCATGACCGCCCTGATGCTGGTTGCCCTCACCGCCACCGGCGCCGGGACGCTGACCCTGCTGCACAGCTACCTGCAGGGCCAGGTCGACGACAAGCTCCGGGCCGCGGTCGCCTCGGTCCGCCAGCAGCAGTCCTTCAGCCAGCTGCAGGACCAGAACCAGAGCATCCCCACGGACTACTCGCTGATGCTCTTCACGCCGGGGCAGCCGCCGTTGCCGTTCGGCGGCAACAGGGAACTCCACCCGGATATCACCAGCATCACCGCGGCGGATGCCGGCGCCCGCGAGCAGGTCCCTTTCCAGGTCCGCGGCACCGACGGGCGCAACTGGCGGGTGGTCGCCCTCAACGTCGTGGACAGCAACCAGCGCAGCTCCGTGGTGGTCATTGGGCTCCCGCTGTGGCCGGTCGACTCGGTGATGGAACACGCCGTCCTGGTGGTCGTGGGCGTCGGGCTGCTGACCCTTGTCCTGGCCTTCTTCATCGCCACCTGGAGCATCTCAAGGTCCTTCCGGCCGCTGGCCCGGGTCGAGAAGACCGCCGCAGCCATTGCCGCGGGCGACCTCTCCCGGCGTGTCGAAATCGAAAACCCCAATACCGAGGTCGGCCGGCTCGGCAGTTCCCTCAACGCCATGCTGGCCCACATCGAGACGGCCTTCGCCGCCCGGATGGCCTCCGAGGAGCGGATGCGCCGGTTCGCCGCCGACGCCTCGCACGAACTGCGCACCCCGCTCGTAACGATCCGGGGCTTCTCCGAGCTGTACCGGCACGGCGCGCTGTCCACGCCGGAAGATGTGGCGACCGCCATGGGCCGGATCGAAAGCGAGGCCAAGCGGATGGGGACCATGGTGGAGGACCTGCTGCTGCTCGCCCGCATCGATGAGCAGCGGCCGCTCCAGCAGAAGCCCGCCGACCTGCTGCTGATTGCCAACGACGCCGTGGTGGACACCCAGGCGAGCGACCGCGGCCGCGCCATCTCGCTGACCGGGCTCGACGGCCGTCCCCCCGGCCCCGCCCCGGTCCTCGGCGACGAGGCCAAGCTGCGGCAGGTGGTGGGGAACCTCGTGGGCAACGCCCTGCGCTACACCCCCGAGGGCACACCCATTGAACTGGCCGTCGGCGTCCGGGCCTCCGATGACGGCACCCGGCAGTCCGTCATCGAGGTCCGTGACCACGGCCCCGGCGTCCCCGACGAGGAAGCCGCGCGGATCTTCGAGCGGTTCTACCGCGCTGACACCTCCCGCACCCGGGAGACCGGCGGCAGCGGGCTGGGGCTGGCGATCGTCGCGGCCATCGTCGGCGCCCATTCCGGCACCGTCAGGGTAGCGAAGACCGACGGCGGCGGCGCCACCCTGGTGGTCAGCCTCCCGTTCCTGGACGAGGCGGCGGAGGAGGATGCCGGGCACGACGCTGAGGACGCCGGTTCAGGTGCCGGTGCCGTCTCAGATGCCGGTTCAGGTGCCGGTGCCGGCTCCGGCGCGCGTGCCGGCTCCGGCGACGGCGACGTGGCCGGGGAGTAGCGCCGGCTAATTCCGGCAGGTTTTCCACATACCGGGGACCGGCCGTTCCCTGAGTCCCCCGGGCCTGCCTACGCTCGCAGGATCCGGAGATACCGGATCAGGCACCGTCGAGAGGTCATCCCATGAGCATCATTTCCGTCGATACGGAACTCCTCCAGCTCAAGTCAGCGAACGTCAAGGCCACGGTCGACCGGATCAGCGCCGACGTCCAGTCCATGAAACGCGGCCTGGACGAGCTGCAGGCGACCTGGCGGGGCTCGGCCGCCACCAACTTCCAGGCCCTCATCTCCGAGTGGGCACTGACCCAGGGGAAAGTCGAGGCCTCCCTCGCCTCAATCAACCTGGCGCTCAACTCCGCGGCGGCGAGCTACGCCGAGGCTGAACTGAACAACACCCAGCGTTTCAGCTGACCGGCGCTCAAGGCGCCGGAGAACGGCTCAGGCTTCGGGGGTGCCCTGGTGGAAGCGGAGCCGCCATTGGGCGCCGTCATGGACCCACAGGGAGCTGCGCAGAGCCGTTCCCGAGCGGGTGTGGCTGCGGTATGTCAGGAGGACGGTTTGTGCGCCCAGCCGGTCGGCGCCGAGCATTTCCAGCTCGGTGGGGGCGCCCGGGTTCTCTTCCAGGGACATCATCACGGCATCCCGGGTCCAGATCCGGCCCGAGCTGCCGATTTCGGTGAAGTCCGGATGCAGCAGCACCCCGGTACGCCCGAGGTCGGCCCGCGTTTCCGGCAGGAGGAGTTCACGCTCGAGTGACTCAACGATGGCTTCCGGGCTCGCGTCCGTCCCCGGGGCGGGGGTGATGTCCTCTTCGAACTCGCTGAAGAGGTCGGGTTCGTCGAAGAGTGTCGGCTCCCCGAACAGCTCCTGCTGGCCGGAGAGCGCCGCCTGCTGCGGCGCGCCCTGCGCGGCCGCGGGTGCGGGTGCTGCCTGTACTGCGGGGGCCGGGGCTCCGGCCGCGCCGCCAAACCCGGGACCCTGACGCACGGCCACGCCCTGCTGGTAGGCCGTGGCAGCTGCCCTGGCGCGGTCATCGGCTGCCTCGTTGAGGTCGTGCCCGGCGTGGCCGCGCACCCATTCGAACTTGTATTTGCGGCCGACCAGCGCCTGGTCGATCTCCTTGAGGAGCTCGACATTCATCACGGGCTTGCCGTCGGACTTGCGCCAGCCCTTGCGCTTCCAGCCCGGCATCCACTTGGTGACGGAGTTGATGACGTACTGGCTGTCACAGAGGATGTGCAGCTCCTCGCCCGGCAGGTGCGCGGTGCAGCGGAAGAGATCCAGCACGGCCATCAGTTCGCCCATGTTGTTGGTGCCGTGCGGCCATCCACCTGCCCGCCAGCAGTCGTCGTTCACATACCAGGCCCATCCGGCCGGGCCGGGATTTCCTAAAGCCGAACCGTCGGCTGCTGCTGTAATCGTCACTGCACTATCCTGCCAGAAGCCCGCCGCCCTCGACGCCCCGGCGGGCCGTGCCGGCGGGCCGTGCCGGCGGGCTTACCAGGGTTAACGCCGACGGCGGCCCCACCCGAAGGAGGGACCGCCGTCGTTGAACTGGACGTTCAGCGCTGGGTTGTTCAGCGCCGGAAGCAGGGTGGTTAGAAACCGCCCATGCCTCCCATGCCGCCCATGTCGTCGCCGCCGCCCATGGCCGGGGAGTTCTTCTCCGGCTTGTCGGCCACAACGGCCTCGGTGGTGAGGAACAGGCCGGCAATGGAAGCCGCGTTCTGCAG
>DASWAW010000396.1:0-1787 GCA_036390955.1 Arthrobacter sp. | reverse complement strand
CCCAGGATGCGACGAGCCGACATCGAGGTGCCAAACCTCCCCGTCGATGTGGACTCTTGGGGGAGATCAGCCTGTTATCCCCGAGGTAGCTTTTATCCGTTGAGCGATGGCCCTCCCACGAGGTACCACCGGATCACTAAGTCCGACTTTCGTCCCTGCTCCACTTGTAGGTGTCGCAGTCAGGCTCCCTTCTGCCTTTGCACTCTTCGCGCGATTTCCAACCGCGCTGAGGGAACCTTTGAGCGCCTCCGTTACTTTTTTGGAGGCGACCGCCCCAGTCAAACTGCCCACCTAACAATGTCCTGTGACCAGATTCATGGCCTCCAGTTAGAACCTCAGTACTGTCAGGGTGGTATCCCAAGGATGACTCCACACAGGCTGACGCCCATGTTTCTCAGTCTCCCACCTATCCTGTACAGACAATACCGAAATTCAATGCTAAGCTACAGTAAAGCTCTACGGGGTCTTTCCGTCCAATCGCGGGTAGCCAGCATCTTCACTGGCACTACAATTTCGCCGGATGTGCTGTTGAGACAGTGCCCAAATCATTACGCCATTCGTGCGGGTCGGAACTTACCCGACAAGGAATTTCGCTACCTTAGGACCGTTATAGTTACGGCCGCCGTTTACTGGGGCTTAAGTTCATACCTTCGCTTGCGCTAAGTAATCCCCTTAACCTTCCAGCACCGGGCAGGCGTCAGCCCCTATACATCAGCTTTCGCTTTAGCAGAGACCTGTGTTTTTGCTAAACAGTTGCTTGGGCCTATTCTCTGCGACCTACTTTCGTAGGCACCCCTTCTCCCGAAGTTACGGGGTCAATTTGCCGAGTTCCTTAACAGCAATTCTTCCGATGGTCTTAGGATTCTCTCCTCACCTACCTGTGTCGGTTTGCGGTACGGGCACCAATATCCTCGATAGAGACTTTTCTTGGCAGCGTGGAATCAGATACTTCGGGAATAAATTCCCTTCCCCATCACATCTCAGCGTTAAGAGCAAACGGATTTGCCTGCTTGCTCCGCCTAAATGCTTAGACACACATCCAATAGTGTGCACATCTTATCCTCCTGCGTCATCCCATTTCTAATAACGTCCATTGGTGGTATCGGAATATCAACCGATTGTCCATCACCTACGCCTTTCGGCCTCGGCTTAGGTCCCGACTAACCCTGAGAGGACGAGCCTTCCTCAGGAAACCTTAGGTTTTCGACCGTTAAGATTCTCACTTAACTCTCGCTACTTATGCCAACATTCTCACTTCTGTACCGTCCACCACTCCTTACGGTATGACTTCAGCCAGTACAGAAAGCTCCTCTACCGCTTACACAATTGTGTAAACCCATAGCTTCGGTGGTAAGTTTTAGCCCCGGACATCTTCGGCGCAGGATCTCTTGACTAGTGAGCTATTACGCACTCTTTAAATGAGTGGCTGCTTCTAAGCCAACATCCTAGTTGTCTTAGCAAATCCACATCCTTTTCCACTTAACTGTAATTTTGGGACCTTAGCTGTTGGTCTGGGCTGTTTCCCTTTCGACTATGAAACTTATCTCTCACAGTCTGACTCCCAAGCATCATCTATTTGGCATTCTTAGTTTGATAGGGTTCGGTAACCCGGTAAGGCCCCTAGCCCATTCAGTGCTTTACCTCCGGTAGATTAATACGAGGCTAGCCCTAAAGCTATTTCGGGGAGAACCAGCTATTTCTGAGTTTGATTGGCCTTTCACCCCTAGCCACGGCTCATCCAGGCGGTTTTCAACCCACTGTGGTTCGGACTTCCACGCACTGTTACA
>DASWAW010000395.1:0-1742 GCA_036390955.1 Arthrobacter sp. | reverse complement strand
GTCAGCGACATCGACCGCCCGGTGATCGCGTGCCTGGGACTGTCATTCAAGGCCAACATCGACGACGTCCGCGAGTCGCCCGCCCTGGAGATCGTCCGCCGCGTGGCGGTGCTGCAGCCCGAGGCCGAGATTCTCGTCGCGGCACCGCACAAGGACCGGCTCCCGCAGGAACTCGCCGCGCTTCCCAACGTCCGCCTCGTGCAAACGGACGCAGCGATCGAGGCTGCCCAGGTCGTTGTACTGCTGGTCGACCATGACAAGTTCCGCGAGATAGAACCCGCCAGCCTCGAGGGCAAACGGCTCATCGATACCCGGGGGTTCTGGCGCTGAGCGATGAAGACAGCTCGCGGGTTGCTGTAAAACCTGCCCGCACCGGAGGGCCGCTCCGACCCGCGCTGACGCCCCGGCTGCGGCTCATGACGTCACGTCTGAGCGCGGCGGTGCACCCTGCCGACAAGTCGCGTCTTCGCCGCCTGATCCGGGGGCGCCAGGAGAACCTGGGACGGCTGTCGGTGATTGTGCCCGTCTTCAATGTCGAGCAATATCTGGCCGACTGCCTTGCAAGCATCGTCTCGCAAAGCTACCCGTACCTGGAGATCATCGTCATCGATGACGGCTCCACCGATGGGTCACGGGCGGTTGTCGAGGATTTCGCCCGCCGCGACCGCAGGATCCAGGTGGTTGAGGTTGTTCACGGAGGCAACGGCCGGGCACGAAACGCCGGATTGGAGCGAGCCACCGGCAAGTTCATCACTTTCGCGGATTCAGACGATGTCGTGGCCCCCGGCGCCTACCGGGTCATGATCGCGAAGCTGCATGAGACGTCGTCCCAGTTCGTTGTGGGCTCATCCGACCGGCTGCTGGGGCGGCAGCGGTCCGCCGTGCGGATGATGGACAGCCTTCACGCCATTGAACGGCGCTCCATCAGCGTGAGTGGATTCCCTGGGATCTTGTCGGACGTCTTCCTCTGGAACAAGATGTTTCGGAAGGACTTCTGGGATTCGGCGGTCGGGGCCATTCCGGAGGATGTCCTCTATGAGGACCAGGAAACGACGGCCCGGGCCTACGTCAGGGCCACGGCGTTCGACATCATCCAGGACACGGTCTATCACTGGAGGATTCGTCCGGACGGCTCCTCCATCACGCAAAATAAACACTCCCTCCGGGATCTGGAGGACCGCCTGCGCGTAGTGGAGTCGGTCAGTGAGCTGCTGGGGGCCGAAGCCGGGCCGGGTGCGCTCCTGGCCTGGTTCACGAGAGTTCTTGGATCGGACCTCGTTCCGTACTACGAACAGGTGCCGTACGCGGACCCCGACTACTGGGACGCACTTCGCGGTGGTCTGGCCCGGGTCCTCGCCTCCGTGCAGAGCCAGGGCGGCGACTTTTCGGCAACGGTGCTGAAGAACATCGGCCCTCACGAGCAGATCCTCTGCAGCCTCGCGGCGCAGGGAGCCCGCGGGGACCTCGAAGAGGTCCTCGCCCACCGGGCCGAGAACGGTACCGGCTTCGAAGTCCAACTCGTCGGTGACAGGATTTTTGCCCGGCTTGACTACCTGGATACGTTGACCACGGGCCGCCCCCAACAACTGGTGGAAATCCCGTCAGCCGCATTGACGCCGGTTTCGCAGGTGCGAAGCGACGGGTGGTCGAACGACGGCGCCCTCATGTTGAGCGGGCATTGCTATTTGTCGGGACTCGATTCGGGAGCGTATCCCGGAAAGATCACCGTCCTGGTCAAGGAC
>DASWAW010000394.1:0-12693 GCA_036390955.1 Arthrobacter sp. | reverse complement strand
ACCCTGGAAACAGTCAAGACGGTACTGGACCAGGCCCGGATCTCCATCCGGAATTCCCTGGAGTGATTCGCCCGCCGTGATTGTCCGCTGTAATTGTCCCGGGGTGTCCCTCGGTCTCCCTGGGTGTCCCTGGGCGTCCCTCTGGGGGGCTTCCCGCGCCGCCGGTTCGCGGCGGGTGCCCCGATGTGGGAGACTTGAGGGCAGCTCTTTTGAGTACCAAAAATTAAGGAGGCCAGCTATGAGCAAACGTGCACGTAAACGTCGTGACCGTAAGCGTGGCGGCGCGAACCACGGCAAGCGCCCCAACGCCTAAGCAAAGCTTGGAATGGCAAATGACCCCGGAAACCTCACGGTTTCCGGGGTCATTCGTTTTGGACCTTGAACCTGGGGCGCCGCGGGCGCGTCAGGCCTCCACCGGGTTGCTGGAGTGGATCCGGTCCAGGATCGCATTCTTGAGGTTCGCCGGGGCGGCCTCGGTGCAGGACCGCTTCACCATGACGCGGATCACACATTCGAGGTCGTACTGCTCAAAGCATTCCGGGCACCCGTCCAGGTGGTCCTTGATCTCGGCGATGTCATCGTGGGTAAGGGCACCATCGAGATACTCGTAGATCCGTTGCATCCGGGCGTCGTCGCAGTCGCCCAGTCCCTGGCAGTCGCTCATTTCCTGTTCTCCTGTTTGTTGCTTCCGGCCGCTGTGGTGGCGTCTGCGGCCCTGAATCCGCGCTCGGCTGCATAGTCGGCGAGCATGTCCCGCAGCATCTTCCGGCCCCGGTGCAGGCGGGACATGACGGTCCCGATCGGGGTGTTCATGATGTCTGAAATTTCCTTGTACGCGAATCCCTCGACGTCGGCGAAGTACACCGCCAACCGGAATTCCTCCGGAATTGCCTGCAGGGCCCGCTTCACGTCCGAATCCGGCAGGTGGTCCAGCGCCTCGGCCTCCGCCGAACGAAGTCCGGACGAGGTGTGCGACTCCGCCCGGGCGAGCTGCCAGTCCTCGATGGTGTCCGAGTTCGACTGCAGCGGCTCGCGTTGCCGCTTGCGGTAGAGGTTGATGTACGTGTTGGTCAGGATGCGGTACAGCCAGGCCTTCAGGTTGGTGCCCGGCTTGTACTGGTGGAAGGCGGAGAACGCCTTCGTGTAGGCCTCCTGGACCAGGTCCTCGGCATCAGCAGGATTACGGGCCATCCTCATGGCCGCGGAGTACAGCTGGTCCACATACTGCATGGCGTCACGTTCGAACCGTACCCGGCGTTGCTCCGTGGTTTCGGTCGCAACGTCCAGCGCCTGGCCGTCCACAATCGTCTCCTGGGCGGCAGCATCCTGCGCCGGGTCCGTGTCCGGGACGGCGCCGGACGCCTGGGCCGCACCAAATTCCGGGGCAGGCTCTGAAGGTGCGCCGGCGGGGCCGGCAGCAAATGACTCAGCGGGCGTGGCGCCGTTTCCGGCTACCTCGTGCATGGCCGCAACGGCCGGATCCAGGGTGCTCATTGCCTTCAAGTCTACTGTCACCTTCCGGCGGGTGTCCGTCACAGCCGGCACCCTTCCATGCTGCAGGGCCGCGGTCCATGCCGGGAGTTGCCCGGTGTCCTTCAAGCGCATGTCCCCTGCGGGACTGTCCTTCACCAGAATCAAATCTCCGCCTTCCTGCGCCACGCCGGAGTTGTCCAGCCGTGCCGCGCGTGTTGCAGCCCGCTGTCCGGGCTGATCTGAGCCAAAATCCGGACGAAAATAATAACCCGGGACCTGTCATTCACAACCCGGCCCGGCAGGCAAATATTCCGCAAAAGTGCAAGACTAGAACCGGTTCTCCCGCATCGATTCCGCGGTTCGTCCATCCAGGAGGAAATTCATGTCCTTTGTCCGCTTTCTCGCCCGGCCCATGCTCGCCTCCAGTTTCGTCCTTGCAGGCATGGACAAGCTCAAGAACGCGGATGACACTGCCACGCAGCTGTCACCCCTGCTGCGGCGCGCGGCGGAATCCCTGCCGTTCCAGACCAACGAGAAAGTCCTGGCCCGCGTTATCGGCGGCACCCAGGTCGGTGCCGGCGTGTGCCTCGCCCTGGGCAAGGCCTCGCGCCTGGCAGCCACGGTGCTGGCCGTCATCTCGGCCCTGAACGGGTACGTGGAATGGCGCAGCGCTGACATCACCTCCAAGGCGGGCCGCGACGCCCGCCGGAAGCAGCTGCTCAAGAACATCTCCCTGACCGGCGGGGTCCTGCTGGCCTCCGTCGACACGAACGGCCGGCCCAGCCTGGCCTGGCGCGCCGAGCACCTTGCCGCGGACGCCAAGAAGAACGCGGGCCACCTCGCCGCCGACGTCAGGAAGACCACCGGCAAGCAGCTGAAGAAGGCCGACAAGGCCGTCCGCAAAGCCGTAGACCACACTGTCGGAGCCTAAGGCAACAATGACAGGCACCACCCCCGCCGCAGCCGCCCACTCCGTTCCGCCCGACAGCGCTCCGCCCTGGCGGGCGCCGTTCGCCGGACAGCCCGTCGACGCCACCCTCACTGTTCCGGGATCGAAGTCCCTGACCAACCGGTACCTCGTGCTGGCTGCCCTTGCCGACGGGCCCTCGCGGCTGCGTGCGCCGCTGCATTCGCGGGATTCGGCCCTGATGATCGAGGCACTGCGTCAACTCGGGGCCACCATCACCGAAGTCCCGGGCGACGGCGCCTTCGGTCCTGACCTGGCCGTCACGCCCATCGGCCGGGACGCCCCGGAGGCGCGGGCCGGGGTCGATTGCGGCCTGGCCGGGACGGTCATGCGGTTCGTCCCGCCTGTCGCGGCCCTGCGCCGCGGGGTGACGCTGTTCGACGGCGATCCGCACGCGCGCAAGCGCCCGATGGGCCCCATCATCGGCGCCCTGGCCGGGCTCGGCGTGGCCGTCAGCGCCCCCGACGGCAGCCCGGCATCGTCGCTGCCGTTCAACGTCCACGGCACCGGCGCCGTCCGGGGCGGCCACCTCGTCATCGATGCCAGCGCCTCCTCGCAGTTCGTATCCGCGCTGCTGCTGGCCGGAGCCCGCTTCACCGAGGGACTGCACCTGGAACACGTGGGCAAGCCCGTCCCCAGCCTGGACCACATCAACATGACGGTCGCCGTGCTGCGGGGGGTGGGTGTGGCCGTGGACGACTCGGTCCCGAACCACTGGATCGTCTCCCCCGGCCCGGTCCGCGCCTTTGACCTCAGGATCGAACAGGACCTCTCCAACGCGGGCCCCTTCCTCGCGGCCGCCCTGGCCACCCGCGGCACCGTCCGCATCCCCAACTGGCCGGCCCGGACCACCCAGGTCGGCGATCTGTGGCGCAGCATCCTCACCACCATGGGGGCGACCGTCACACTCGCGGACGGCACGCTGACCGTCACCGGCGGCCCGGAGATCAAGGGCGCGGACTTCGACGGGACCAGCGAACTTGCCCCCACCGTCGCCGCGCTCTGCGCCCTCGCCAGCGGCCCCTCGCGGCTGAGCGGCATCGCCCACCTCCGCGGGCACGAAACGGACCGGCTGGCTGCCCTCGTCGCCGAGATCAACCGCCTGGGCGGCGACGCCGAGGAGACCTCCGACGGCCTGATCATCCGGCCCGCACCGCTGCACAGCGGAGTCGTCCACAGCTACGCCGACCACCGGATGGCCACCGCCGGCGCCATCCTGGGCCTCGCCGTACCCGGCATCGAGGTCGAGGACATCGGGACCACGGCCAAGACCATGCCCGACTTCCCGCAGCTGTGGGAGTCCATGCTCGCCCAGGGCGCCCCCGGCAGCGCGGCCCCCGCAGTGGTCTCCGCCGCAGGCTCAGCCCCCGCAGGCTCAGCCCCCGCAAAGAAGGGCACGTCCGGTGGCACGCAGCACTGATTCCTGGGACGAATCCGACGTCCGGATCCGCCCCAACAAAAAGGGCACGCGGCCCCGCACCAAGGACCGTCCCGCCTACGACGACGCCGTCACCGGACGGATCATCACCGTTGACCGCGGCCGCTACACGGCCGTCGTCGCCGAGGGCACACCCGAGGAACGCAAGATCATCGCCGCCCGGGCCCGGGAACTGCGCAGGAACCCCGTGGTGGCCGGGGACTTCGTCTCCCTCGTCGGGGATGTCAGCGGCGAACCGGACACCCTCGCCCGGCTGGTCAAGATCCAGGACCGGAGGACCCTGCTGCGGCGCAGCGCCGACGACACGGATCCAATCGAGCGCGCCGTCGTCGCCAACGCCGACACGCTGGTGATCGTGGTGGCGGCCGCCAATCCGGAGCCCCGGACCGGGTTTATCGACCGCGCCCTCGTGGCCGCGTACGACGCCGGAATCGAGCCGCTGCTGCTCGTCACCAAGGCCGACGTCAAGGATCCCGCGGAACTGCTCTCCAACTACCAGCACCTTGACTTCCCGGTGATCATCTCCAAGACGGCAGACTCCGCCGCCTCCGGCATCGACGCCCGCTCGGACGACGGGCTGTCGGCCCGGCTGGACAAGGACGCCGTCTCCCAGCTGCGGGCCCACCTCGACGGGAAAGTCACCGTCATGCTGGGCCACTCCGGCGTCGGCAAGTCGACCATGGTCAACGCCCTGACCGGCGCCGAGCGCGCCACCGGCGGCGTCAACGCCGTCACCGGACGCGGCCGCCACACCTCCTCCTCCGCGCTGGCCCTCAAGGTCAACGATGCGCCGCCGGGCAGCTGGATCATCGACACCCCCGGCATCCGGTCCTTCGGCCTGGCCCACGTCGATCCCGACCGGATCCTGCGGTCCTTCCCGGACCTCGAGCCCGGCACCGACGACTGCGAGCGGGGCTGCAAGCACGATTCCAGCGCCGTCAACTGCGGCGTGGACGCCTGGGTGGCCGCCGGCCATGCGGGGGAATCCGGCCCGGCCCGGCTCGGCTCGCTCCGCCGCCTGCTGGGGACCGACCCGCGGATGGAAGCGCAGGACGTCAAGGAACTGGGCACCGTCTCCTAGTCCGGCACAGCCGTCCGGCACGGCGGCTATCCGGCCGTCAGCCGCCCCGCCGCGGCACCTGTCCCGGGGCGCAGCCACGTGGCCTCCCGCCCCGCCGCCCGCTTTGGCGGTAGTTTGGAACCATGAGTCAACCCGCTTCGAGCTACAACGATGACCTGCGCCTTGCCCATGTACTGGCAGATTCCGTAGATTCCCAGACCATGAGCCGCTTCAAGGCGCTCGACCTCCGGGTCGAGACGAAGCCGGACCTGACGCCGGTGACCGACGCCGACAAGTCGGTCGAGGAAGCCATCCGCGGCCAGCTTTCCCGCTCCCGTCCGCGCGATGCCGTCCTCGGCGAGGAGTTCGGCAGTTCCGGACACGGCTCCCGCCGCTGGATCATCGACCCGATTGACGGGACCAAGAACTTCGTCCGCGGCGTCCCCGTCTGGGCCACCCTGATCGCCCTCGTCGACGAGGGCGAGCCGGTCGTCGGCGTTGTCAGCGCCCCGGCGCTGGGCAAGCGCTGGTGGGCCGCCAAGGGCGCCGGAGCGTACATGGGCCGTTCGCTGGCGGCCGCCACCCGGCTGAAAGTCTCCAACGTCTCCAAGCTCTCGGACGCCTCCCTGTCCTATTCCAGCCTGGGCGGCTGGAAACAGCGGGGCAACCTCGATGAGTTCCTCGGCCTGACCGAGGAAGTCTGGCGCACCCGTGCCTACGGCGACTTCTGGTCCTACTGCCTCGTGGCCGAAGGCGCCGTCGACATCGCCTGCGAGCCCGAACTGAACCTCTACGATATGGCCGCGCTGGTCCCGATCGTCACCGAGGCCGGCGGCCGCTTCACCTCCCTCGAAGGCGAGGACGGACCCTTCGGCGGCAATGCGCTTGCCACCAACTCCATCCTTCACTCGGAGGTCCTGAAGCGCCTCAATCCGGGGCTGGACGACCTGCTGTAGGCCGTTCCGGCGGCCGCCGCGGGCGTACCCCGCGGCGCACCCCGTAACAAAGCGCTTCACAAAAGGTCTTCCCCTTTTCCGCTCCCGCGCAGATGTCCTAGGCTCGAAGCAGGTCACGAGTGCCAGCGCTAAACCCCGGTTTGCTGGCCGGCAACCCTCCATTCGCGGTGGGGTGCCCCGGGTGACGACCTGGCCGGTCCGGAACGGACCCGGCAAGCGCGGATCCCCGGTGCGTGGGGTCCTTTTCGAGCGAGGTCCCATGACGACTGCCACTTTTCCCGCCACTTCCGAACTCCAGACCGGCCCGGGCCAGGCCGGACGCGAAGCACGGTTCGCCGTCGCCCGCCGGCCCCTCGCCGCGGTGTCCGGCGCCGAAATCCAGGCACCACTCATCCAGGGCGGCACCGTCCGCTACGCCAACCTGGATTACGGCGCCTCGGCCCCGGCCCTGTCCGTGGTCTCGGCCTACCTCAACGAGATCCTGCCGTTCTACGCCAGCGTCCACCGCGGCGCCGGGTATGCATCCCAGATCAGCACCTCCGTCTACGAGAACTCCCGGTCCATCGTCCGCGAGTTCGTCGGCGGCCGCCCGGACGATTCGGTGATCTTCACCCGGAACACCACCGATTCCCTGAACCTGCTGGCCGGCTGCCTGCCCGTCGTCGACGGCGTGCACACCGGCGAGGTGCTCTATCTCGACATCGAACACCACGCCAACCTCCTGCCGTGGCAGCGCGTGCCGCACCGCAGCGTCATCGCCGCCCCCACCCTCGCCGCCACCCTGGAACTCCTCCGCGGGGAGCTCGCCTACGGCGGCATCAGCCTGCTCGCCGTCACCGGCGCCTCCAACGTCACCGGAGAGATCCTGCCGATCCGGGCCCTGGCCGCCCTCGCCCACGAATACGGCGCCCGGATCGTCGTCGACGCCGCACAGCTGGCCCCGCACCGGCGCATCGACATCGCCGCGGACGACGTCGACTATCTCGCCTTTTCCGGGCACAAGCTCTACGCACCGTTCGGCGCCGGTGTGCTGATCGGCCGGACCGACTGGCTCGACGCCGGCACGCCGCACCTGGCAGGCGGCGGAGCGGTACAGGATGCCCGGATCGATGCGGTCAGCTGGACCACCGGTCCGGCCCGGCACGAGGGCGGCTCCCCGAACGTCCTCGGTGCCGCCACCCTGGCCCGCGCCACGCAGGTGGTCGCGGAGCTGGACGTGGACCAGTGGCACGCACACGAAAACGCCATCCGGTCCTTCCTCGTCGAAGGTCTTGCCCGGATCGACGGTGTCACGGTCCACCAGATCTTCTCGGACAGCGCCTCCTTCGATGCGCCCGCAGGTGCCGGGCCGGAAGCGGGGCAGGGCACCGGCACAATCGGCGTCGTGAACTTCTCGCTGGAAGGCTACGACGCGGGCCTGGTGGCGGCATACCTGTCCGCCGAACACGGCATCGGCCTGCGCGACGGCCGCTTCTGCGCGCACCCGCTGCTCCGGCGGCTCGGGCTGCCCTCCGGATCGCTGCGTGCCAGCTTCGGTCTGGGGTCCCGGCTGGAAGATGCCGAGCGGCTGCTCGCCGGCATCCGGGAACTGCGCCAGTCCGGCCTCGGCTGGGACTATGTGGTGGACGCCGGCCGCTGGGTGCCGGCCAACGACACCCGCAGCTACCCGCACTGGGCTCCCAACACACCGGGCACCGCCGGCGCGGCCCCCTGCACCCTGGACTAAGGGTCCGCCCGAGGACCTGCACGGAAAGCGCGCCCCTGCCGCGTGCGGTAAATTCGAAAGGTACCCACCCGGACCTGCCGAAGGAGAACGCACGTGGCACGCGGCGGACCCAAACTGCACAGTGGCCCGAAACTGCATCAGGGGCGGCGCCAGGAGCTCGGGCAAAGCTTCCAGGACGGCGGGGAACATTATGAACGCGTCCGCCCGGGCTACCCCGGGGGTTCGGCTGACTGGCTGATTCCCGCCGGGGCGAGGGACGCTGCGGACATCGGCGCCGGAACCGGGAAGTTCACAGCGCTGCTGGTCGACCGCGGCCTGCACACGGTGGCCGTGGACCCTTCCGCCGACATGCTGGACCAGCTGCGCAGAACGCTCCCGGGCGTCACCGCCGTCGAGGGCACCGCCGAGCACACCGGGCTGCCCACGGCGGCTTTCGACCTCGTCACCGTCGCCCAGGCCTGGCATTGGTGCGACCCTCTGCCGGCCAGCACGGAAATCGCCCGGATCCTCCGCCCCCACGGGGTGCTGGGGCTGATCTGGAACCAGCTGGACACGTCCGTCCCCTGGGTGCACCGGCTCTCGCGCATCATGCATGCCGGGGATGTCCACAAGCCGCACTTCAAACCGCCTCTGGGTCCGGAATTCACGGGACTGGAGAGCCACCTCACCCGCTGGGAGGATCCGGTGCGGACCGAGGACATCATGGAGCTGACGAAGTCGCGCAGCTACTACCTGGCCGCCAGCGAGGCAACCCGCGCCAAGGTGCTGGGCAACCTCGACTGGTACCTGCACGAGCATCTGGGCCACCGCCCCGAAGAGGTCCTCCCGCTCCCCTACCTGACGCAGAGCTGGCGGGCCGTCCGCGCCTGACGCCGGCGGGCCACCCTTCATGACCCGCGGCATTGCCCCGGACCGGCGCGCTGGCTTATGGTTTCGGTATGCCTAATAATTATTTGTAGGCTCTATCAAACTCCGGAGCCGGCGCAAACCAGCCGCCACCGGCAGCGTCACTGCCGACGCACCAACCCAAAGGGGAGCCCACCGTGCTGGACGTAACAGGCCACGAACCGCTTCCGCCGGACGCGCCCGCCCGGCGGAAACCCGGTGCCCGCCGCGCCATGATCGGCCTGCTGGGTCCGGCGTTCGTCGCCGCGATCGCTTACGTGGACCCCGGCAACGTCGCGGCCAACCTCACGGCCGGCGCCCAGTACGGCTACCTCCTGGTCTGGGTGCTGGTTGCCGCCAACATCATGGCCGTGCTGGTCCAGTACCAGTCGGCGAAGCTCGGCATCGTCACCGGCAAAAGCCTGCCCGAAATCCTTGGCGAACGGCTCAAGCCGTTCTGGCGCCGCGCGTTCTGGGTCCAGGCCGAGATTGTCGCCGCCGCCACGGACCTGGCCGAGGTGGTCGGCGGCGCAATCGCGCTCTACCTCCTCTTCGGGCTGCCCCTCCCGCTCGGTGCCGTGATCGTCGGCGGCGTCTCCATGCTCCTGCTGGCGGTGCAGGCCAGGAACCGCCAGCGGCCCTTCGAATTCATCATCATGTTCCTGCTGGGCATCATCACGATCGGGTTCCTGGCGGGCCTGTTCATCAGCCCGCCCGATCCTGCCGGCGTCGCGGCCGGACTGATTCCCGGGTTCCAGGGTCCGGACACCGTGCTGCTGGCCGCCAGCATGCTGGGCGCCACGGTGATGCCGCACGCCATCTACGTCCACTCGGCCCTCTCCCGGGACCGGCACCGCCCGAACCCGCACCTGCACGTCCCCGCACCGGCCATGGCCCGCCTCGTCAGGGCGACCCGCTGGGACGTCGTGGCGGCCCTCGCCATCGCCGGCATCGTGAACATCGGCATGCTGCTGCTGGCCGCCTCGACCCTGGGCGGCGAGGAGGGGACGGACACCATCGAGGGCGCCCACGCCGCGATCACGGACAACCTGGGCCCGGTCGTCGGCGTGATCTTCGCGGTCGGCCTGCTCGCCTCCGGTCTGGCATCAACGTCCGTGGGCTGCTACGCCGGCGGATCCATCATGCAGGGGCTGCTCAAGATCCGGATCCCGCTGATGACCCGCCGCGTGGTCACCCTGATCCCGGCCGTCGTGCTGCTGAGCATCGGCTTCGACCCCACCTGGGGCCTCATCCTCAGCCAGGTCGTCCTGAGCTTCGGCATCCCCTTCGTCCTTGTCCCGCTGGTTGTGCTGACCAGCAACAAGGCCCTGATGGGCCGCTTCGCCGACGGAATGGCGCTCCGCATTGCCGCCATCATCAGCGTCATCCTGGTCGTGGCGCTCAACCTCGTCCTGCTGTGGCTGACATTCTCCGGCGCAGCCTGACGGTAGGCTTGACGCTGTGAAGACCAGTCTGCCCTCCTCCTCGATCGAGGACTACGTCAAGGTCATCTACTCCTTTACGGAGTGGCAGGACAAGCCCATCACCGCGACCCAGCTGGCCCAACGCCTCGGCGTGGCCAACTCCTCGGTCTCCGAAATGGTCCGCAAGCTCAAGGACCAGGGCCTCGTGGACCACCAGCCCTACAGCGCCATCACGCTCACGGCCGACGGCGTCCGGCTGGCGTTGTCCATGGTCCGGCGGCACCGGCTCATTGAGACATTCCTCGTCCGGGACCTCGGCTACCGCTGGGACGAGGTCCACGACGAAGCCGAACTCCTCGAACACGCCGTCTCGGACACGTTCATCGAACGGATGGCCGCCAAGCTCGGGAACCCCGTGCGGGACCCGCACGGGGATCCGATCCCGGCGGCGGACGGCTCCGTGCTGATGCCCGCGGCCCGCCGGATGAGCGAGCTCGACGACGGGCACACCGGCCGGATCACCCGGATCAGCGACGACAACCCTGAGCTGCTGCGCTACCTTTCGGCTGAAGAGATCGGGCTGGACGCGGACATTGAGGTGCTGGGCCGGAAGCCCTTCGGCGGCGCCCTTGTGGTGCGCATCGGCTCCGGCGGGACCCGGCAGGAGTTCGACCTCGCCGAGGAAGTCGCGTCCGCCCTCTGGGTCCACAGCGAGACCGCCCATCCGGGCTGCAGCCTCACGCTGCCCTGACGGCGGCCGTGCCAGGCCGCCGTGTGACGAGCCTAACTCCGGCGTGCCGGGGGCGTGAACCCGCCGGTGCAGGCACTCCGCCGGCCGCCCTCCGCCCGCCCGGAACGCGAATCGCGGACCCGCCGATCCCGTATCGTTAAAGGATGGTTACCCGTCGTGTTGCAGCCCAGATCCTCGACATTCCGCTGGAAATGGCCCACCGTCACAACATCCCGCCCCGGCTGAGCGACGCCGAGCTTGGCGAACTCCTGGACAACCCGCCGGCCTGGCTCATCCAGTCCAAAGCCAACCGGACCGGCAAACGCCCCATCTGGGTCCAGCTGACGTGCGCGGTCTGCGGATTCTCCGAGGCGGCCCGGCCCAAGAAGTGGTGGCCGGAGTTCACCTATGTATGCTGCGCGCACCACGCTCCGGACGAAATCCCGGGCCCCGGCGCCGGGCTGGTCCGCAGCGAATATGAGGGCGTGGGCAGCCGCTTTGTCGGCATCGTGGACGTTGGGGTGCCCGAGGCGTAACTTAATACCACGGGGGCCATTCCGACCCCCTGCTGTTAGGGAGCGCCCACATGCCTGACAAAACGCCGCACCGGAGCATGGCCAAGAAACCGGTGAAAACCATCAAGGAAAAACGGGCCGAAAAAAAGACCAAGAACGTCGCGGAAACGCACACGGACCCGGTTGCCCACATCAAGAAGCGCTGAGCGCCGCTCGCGAGCCGAGCCGCCCAAACGCACGAGAGGCCGGAAGCTGCAGCTTCCGGCCTCTTTGTGCGGGACGGGGCTTTCCCGCTGACTGCGCCGTCGCGCTCACTGGCGGGTGCGGCTGCCTCCGTGCCGCTACGATTGATAGCGTCTCGATTAGCCGCAGTCCCGAATTTAAGGTCCCGTATGAGCGATTTCCAACCCATCAAAGTGGCCGTCCTTGGCAGCTGCGTTACCCGGGACAATTTCAACCGGACGTTCAATCCGGGCTACAAGGACCTGTTCGAATGCGTGGCCATGGCCGACCATGTGTCCATGGTCAGCCTGATGAGCGAGCCGATCGAGGTTGACCCGGCCACCCTGGATGGGCTGGAAGACCGTATCCGGGAAAAATTGCAGCGGGAGTTCTCGCGGGCGTATCTCACTGAACTTAAGGACGCCCAACCGGACTACCTCGTGGTGGACTTCTGGCCCGACCTCATTTTTGGTTTCGCCCGGCTCGGCGGCGGCGAATACATCACGAATAATGCCTGGTCTACCGTGAACACCTCGTTCTACAAGGGCCAGGAGACCGACGTACACCGGGTCAACCTTCGAACCGATGAATTCATGACGGCCTGGCGGAACGCCGTCGACCGCTTCATGGCGTACCTTCAAGTGGCCTGCCCACAGACCCGGGTGATCGTGCACCGGTCCCGCAACGTGGCCACGTGGCTTGACGCGTCCGGGGCCACGCACTCGTTCAACGATTGGGCCCTGAGCATGAACCGGTTTTGGGACACCATGGACGACCACCTCTCCGCGAACTATGAGGTGGACTGCATCGACGTTATGCCCGAGGGCCTGCAGAGCTTCGAGGGCCACCCCTGGGGCAAGTTCCCTGTTCATTACACCCTGGACTACCACGCGTTGTTTCTGGCCCGGATGGCCAAGATCGCCTTGCGGCACCGAACCATGCACGTGCCGGCCCCCAGCAGCCGGACCAACGCCCCGCGGCACCGGGCGGAAATGCTCTAAGGTCCGCCAAGGATCGGCCGGGGCGGACTTCTCTCGGGTCCCCCGTTTGCGTGCCCCGGGGCGGAGTTCTCGGGTCCCCGTCCGGCTCCCCCGGGCATCGTTTACAGCGGGCAAAAAGAAAGGCCCCGGATCGCTGGGATCCAGGGCCTTTCTTGGGTGGAGATGGGGGGAATTGAACCCCCGTCCGATGTCGTGTTGTCAGGGCTTCTCCGGGCGCAGTTTGCGTTGGATTTTCTCGGCCCCAGCCATGCTACAAACAGCTGGCTGATCCGGGCCCAGTCATCTAAGAGTCCCGT
>DASWAW010000393.1:0-1715 GCA_036390955.1 Arthrobacter sp. | reverse complement strand
CATGCTGGTGGTCCTCACCACGGACGCGGACGTCCAGCCGGACATGCTCGACGTCGTGCTCCGCGACGCCACCCGGGTCACCTTCGACCGGGCGGACTCGGACGGCTGCATGTCCACGAACGACACCGTGGTGCTGCTCGCTTCCGCGGCCTCCGGCGCCGTGCCGTCCGCCGTCGAGTTCGGCAGGGGCCTGACCCAGGTCTGTGCGGAACTGGCCCGCAAGCTGATCGGCGACGCCGAAGGCGCCAGCCACGACATTGCGATCCGCACGTTCAACGCCGCCAGCGAAAAGGACGCCGAGGTGGTCAGCCGCGCCGTCGCCCGCTCCAACCTCTTCAAAGCCGCAATTTTCGGCAAGGACCCCAACTGGGGCCGGGTGCTCTCCGCCGTCGGCACCACCGACGCGGCCTTCGAGCCGGACCAGCTCAACGTGTCCATGAACGGCGTCCAGATCTGCCGCAACGGCAGCATCGGCGATGACCGGGGCCTCGTGGACCTGGAACCCCGCGAGGTCCTGGTCGAGATCGACCTCCGGGCCGGCGAGGCCGAGGCGACGATCTGGACCAACGACCTCACCCACGAATACGTCCACGAAAACAGCGCCTACTCCAGCTAGGCAGTTCCCGGAGGGACGATCAATATGAACACCCAGACCCGCGAGACCACCTCCATGTCCGACGCCCAGAGCAAAGCCGAAACGCTGATCGAGGCACTGCCCTGGATCCAGCGGTTCGCCGGCACCACCATGGTGATCAAGTACGGCGGCAACGCCATGGTCAACGATGAACTCCGCCGCGCCTTCGCCGAGGACGTCGTCTTCCTGCACCACGTCGGCATCCACCCCGTCGTGGTGCACGGCGGCGGCCCGCAGATCAACGCCATGCTCAGCCGGCTCGGCATCGAATCCGAGTTCAAAGGCGGCCTGCGGGTCACCACGCCCGAGGCCATGGACGTGGTCCGCATGGTCCTCACCGGCCAGGTGGGCCGGGAACTCGTCGGCCTGATCAACTCGCACGGCCCCTACGCGGTCGGGATGTCCGGCGAGGACGGCGGCCTGCTCCGCGCGGTCCGCACCGGCACCGTCGTCGACGGCGAAGAGGTGGACCTGGGCCTGGTCGGTGAAGTGATCGGCGTCAACCCCGAGGGAATCCTCGACATCGTCGCGGCCGGGCGGATCCCGGTGATCTCCACGGTGGCGCCGGAGATCTTCGACGACGGAAGCCTGGACGCAGCGACCAAGCAGGCGCAGACGACCGGCCAGGTGCTCAACGTCAACGCCGACACCGCCGCCGCCGCCCTGGCCGAAGCGCTCGGCGCCTCGAAACTGGTGATCCTCACCGACGTCGAGGGGCTCTTCGCCAACTGGCCGGACCGCTCCTCGCTGATTTCCTCGCTCACCGCGTCGGAACTGCGCGAGCTGCTGCCGCGCCTGGAATCAGGCATGATCCCGAAAATGGAAGCCTGCCTCAAGGCCGTTGAGGGCGGCGTCGAACGCGCGCACATCGTCGACGGCAGGCTGCCGCACTCGATGCTGCTGGAAACCTTCACGACGGCGGGCATCGGCACGCAGGTCGTCCCGGACGAGGAAAACAAATGAACCAGACCGATCTAGACGCAACCGTACCGAGCACAGATCTCGAACACTCCCCGGTGGGGGAGCTCGTCCATTCCCGGGCCACCGGCGCGCAGTGGCTGTCCCGCTACTCCTCCTCGCT
>DASWAW010000392.1:0-2854 GCA_036390955.1 Arthrobacter sp. | reverse complement strand
TTGGCGCTCTATGCCTTCCTCCGGCCCTACCTGGGCCCGCAGCCGGCCAACGCCACGGCCCTGATCCTCACCTCGCTGATGAACACGGCGCTGAACCGGAGGCTGACCTTCAAGATCACCGAACGCCACCGGATGAAGCGCGACCATCTCAACGGCCTGATCGTGATCCTCGTGGCGCTGCTGATCACCGGCGGCAGCCTCGGCGTCCTGCACTGGATCAACCCCGACGCCACCGTCGCCGATGAACTGTGGACCACCACACTCTCCGGCTTCGTTGCCACCGCCGTGCGTTTCACCCTGCTGCGGCACTGGATCTTCCGCCGGGCCCGGCACCGCTGAGTTTTCACGACCGCCCGCCTGCCCGGACCCGGTTTGCGCTCTCAGATAATGTCCCTCTGGGCGGCCGGAAGCAGCATTAAGTGCCAGAGCAAACGGGGTCAGGTCCCGGAGCCTAGGGCCTGGACGCTGCCGACGGCGGTGCGGACCGCGGCCGCCGCTTCCTCCAGCTCGGCGGCCGTGATCGTGGCATCGAAGCTGAACCGGACCGCGGTCTGCGCGAGCTCGGCGTCGATGCCCATCGCCTGCAGCACCGGGGACGGCTCGTCCGAACCGGCCGCGCAGGCTGAACCGCTGGAGCAGATGACTCCCAGGCGTTCGAGTTCCAGCAGCACGGATTCTCCGCTGGTCCCCGGGAAGCAGAACGACGCGACGGAAGGGAGCCGCTCGCCCGGATGGCCCGTGAGGACAGCGCCCGGCACCCCGGCCTGCACCGAGCGGATGAAATCATCGCGCAGGGCGGCAACGCGGGAGGCGCGCTCCCCCTGCCCGGTCGTCGCGAGCGTCAGCGCCGTCGCGAGGGCAACCGCTCCGGCCACGTTCTCGGTGCCCGAGCGGCGCCCGCGTTCCTGCCCGCCGCCGTGGATCACTGGTTCCAGCCGGATCCGGCTCCGCACGAACAGGGCCCCGCTGCCTTTCGGTGCACCCAGTTTGTGCCCCGAGATACTGAGGGCATCCACGCCCAGGGCTGCGGTGTCGAGCGGAAGCCAGCCGGCAGCCTGGACCGCGTCGGTGTGGAACGGAATCCCCCGGGCGCGGGCCAGTGCGGCCAGCCGGGCGATCGGCTGCACGGTGCCCACCTCGTTGTTGGCGTACATGATGCTGACCAGGGCGGTCTCCGGCCGGAGCGCGGCGGCCAGGGCCTCCCCGGTGACGCGGCCGTAGGAATCAACGGGCACCACATCGACGGCGAAGCCGTGCACGCGCTCCAGGTGGCGGGCGGACTCCTCCACGGCGGGATGTTCGACGGCGCTGATCACCACGCGGTCCAGCCGGGGGTCCGTGGCCCGGCGGGCCAGCGCAATGCCCTTGACGGCCAGGTTGTCCGCCTCCGTGCCGCCGGAAGTGAAGACCACCTCGGCCGGCCTGCAGCCCAGCGCCCCGGCTGTTGCTGCCCGTGCCCCGGCGAGCGCCGTGGCGGCCGAGTCCCCGAGTGAATGGTGGCTTGAGGGGTTGCCGAAGTCCCCGCTGAGGTAGGGCCACATGGCTTCGAGCACCTCGCGGCGCACCGGGGTGGTGGCAGCGGCGTCGAGGAAAATCACGGCGTCGCCTGGCCGGCCATCTGTCCGCCGGGCGTGCCGCCGGGCGTGTGGCTGGACTTGTCGCCGGGCGTGTCGCTGCCCAGGCCCAGTTCGACGTCGAGGCCCAGGTCCAGGGCGGCGACGCTGTGGGTCAGTCCGCCGATCGAGATGACGTCCACCCCGGTGGCGGCGATGCCGGACACGGTGGCCAGGTTGACGTTGCCGCTGGCCTCCACCCGGGCCCGCCCGGCCACCAGGGCCACCCCGGCGGCAAGGTCCGCCAGGGTGAAGTTGTCCAGCATGATGGTGTCGACCCCGGCGGCCAGCACCGGCCCGATCTGGTCCATGCTGTCCACCTCCACCTCGAAGTGCGTGGTGTGCCCGAGCCGGGCCCTGGCCTCGCGCAGCACCGCAGTGAGCCGCGCCGGGTCCCCTCCGGTGAGGACGGCCAGGTGGTTGTCCTTGGCCAGCACGGCGTCGGAGAGGCCAAAGCGGTGGTTGGCTCCGCCGCCGCAGCGGACGGCGTACCGCTCCAGGACCCGCAGCCCCGGCGTTGTCTTCCGGGTGTCGGTGATGCGCGCCCCTGTACCGTCCACGAGGGCGACGAACTCCGCCGTTTTGGTGGCGATGGCGCTCATCCGCTGGACCAGGTTCAGGGCCACTCGTTCGGCGAGCAGGACGGCGCGGGCATTCCCGCTGACCCGCGCGAGCGCCGTTCCGGCGGCGAAGGCGGCGCCGTCAGCGACGAGCAGTTCGACGTCGGCACCGGGGTCCGTGAGCTTCATCGCCGCCGAGAACACCTCCCCGCCGCTGAGCACGCCCGGCACGCGGGCGGCCAGGACCGCCGTCGCGCGCGCGTCGGCGGGGATGAGAGTCTGCGAGGTGATGTCACCATAGGGCGCGTCCTCGGCCAGGGCCCCCCGGAGCACCGCGTCCACGGCGGCCGCGGGCAGGGTTCCGGCGAGCGCCGCCACCGGGAGGGCGGCAGGGCGGGCGGCAACTGGTGCTGTCATGACGAAATCCTTTGTTTCGGACGGGAGGCGGGGGCGTGCCGGTGGCTGTGCGGGCCGGTCGCCGGGGTTGCGCCGGCGGGGGCTGCGAGCACGGCAGGCGCCGCGAGCAGGGCGGGAGCTGCGGGTACGGCGGGGCAGGCTGCGGCCGTGTCCGCGTCGGCCCGGTAGTGCGCGCCCACGGAGCCGGTGCGCTGCCGCGCGGCTGCCACAAGCAGCCGGGCGGCGAGCAGCAGGTTCCGGTCCTCGTGGGCGGACTGGTCCAGG
>DASWAW010000391.1:0-2564 GCA_036390955.1 Arthrobacter sp. | reverse complement strand
AGCGGTGGCATCAGGAATCCTTGATGGCGGAAACATCCGCCTTCTTCACCAGCGAGTCATCAAGAATGGTGGCGACGGCGTCGTCGATCTGTTTCTGGCTGGCGACGTCGCCGGTCTCCACGAACGTGGGGCCGATCTTCGCCAGAACCTTGCGCTGGGCTTCGCCCGGTGCCGGATCCACGTCCAGGTTGCTGCGCTCCAGCACCACGGTCTTCGCGACGGCGAGATCCAGGCCCGCGACGTCGGCGAGGATCTGTGCCGTCTCGTCCGGGTTCGCCGCGGCCCAGGCGCGCGCTTTCTCATAGGCGTTGACGACGGCCTGCGCCTGCTTTGGCTTGTTCTTCAGGAAGGTTTCCGTGGCGTTCAGGAACCCGTAGGTGTTGAAAGACAGGTTCCGGTAGAAGAGTTTGGCGCCTTTCTGCTCCGCGCCGGCCATGATCGGGTCCAGCCCGGACCAGGCATCCACCGAGCCGTTTTCCAGTGCGGCACGGCCGTCTGCGTGCTGCAGGTTCTGCACCGTGACGTCCTTGGCGGAGATCCCGGCCTCGGAGAGGGACTGCAGCAGGAAGAAGTAGGGGTCGGTGCCTTTGGTCGCGGCCACGGACTTGCCCTTGAGGTCGGCCACGGTGCTGATCCCCGAGGACTCCTTCGCCACGAGGGCGGCCCATTCCGGCTGCGAGTAGATGTCGATCGTTTTGATCGGCGAGCCGTTGGCACGGGCCAGCAGCGCGGCGGATCCGGCGGTGGAGCCGACGTCGACCGCGCCGGAGCGCAGCGCCTCGTTGGCCTTGTTGGAGCCGGCGGACTGCACCCAGTTCACGGTGACGCCCTGGTCCTTGAGCGAGGCCTCCAGCCAGCCCTTCTTCTTGATGACCAAGCTCAGCGGGTTGTAGGTGGCGAAGTCGATGTTGAGCGTGCCGCCCTCGACGGCGGCGTTCGCTGCGGGGGACCCGCCGGAACCTTCCCCTGCGACGCATCCCGTGAGGACGAGGGCGGCGGAGACAGCGGCGGCGCCGATGACGGACCGGCGGGTGGCTTTGCGGGCGAATGACATGGGGATCCTCTAAGACTTCGGGATGGGACTTCGGGAAAGGCGAACGGGAGTGGAAAGGGTGGGGCAGGCCGGCGCACGCAGCAGCAGCTGCGGGGTTCCCGGCCGGGGAAATCCGAGGGAAACCCGGGTGGCGCGGCGGCTAGTGGCTGTCGACGCCGAGGGTCGCCAGGAGCGAGGCCCGCATTCGGGCGAGGTCCACGGATCCGCGGTCCCGGGGGCGCTCGCCGGGCACGGCGAGGGTGCGGACGATCGTCGCGCCGGGCGCCGCGTCTCCGTCACCGGCGTTGGTGTCGCGGCCGAGGACGATGATGCGGTCGGCAAGCTGGAGGGCCTCGTCGACGTCGTGCGTCACCAGCAGCACCGTGGTCGGCTCGGCACGGTGGATGTCCAGCAGCAGGTCCTGCATCTTGATCCGGGTCAGCGCGTCGAGCGCGCCGAACGGCTCATCGAGGAGCAGGACGCCGGGGTTGCGGGCCAGCGCCCGGGCCAGCGAGGCGCGCTGGGCCATGCCCCCGGAAATTTCGCGGGGTCGGTGCTTGGCGAACTCCGTGAGGCCCACGAGTTCGAGCAGCCGGGCCACCTTGGCTTTGCCGTCCCGGGCGCTGATGCCGGTGGGCAAGCCGATCGCAATGTTGGCCTGCAGGGTGTGCCACGGCAGGAGGCGCGGCTCCTGGAAGGCGAAGGCACAGCGGGCGTCGATCCCCTGCACCGGTGAGCCGTCGATCTCAACGCTGCCGGCGGTGGGGGAGTCGAGTCCGGCGGTGGCGCGGAGCAGCGTGGACTTGCCGCAGCCGGAGGTGCCCAGGATGGCCAGGACCTCCCCGGCGCGGATCTCAAAATCAACGTCGCGCAGGACGGTGTGGGCCTCCGGTCCGGTGCCGAAGGTGCGGCGCAGGGAGCGAAAGGCAACCGGCAGCGCCGGGGTGCGGGGGGCGGCTCCGGCGGGGGCGTCCACGGACGTCTCAGGCGCGGAGGAGGACAGGACAGCAGTCATAGGGGTACTCCATCGGTCCTGGCAGTAGCACCCTACGGAATGAGCCTTTGAACCGGGTGGTCAGTCCGGCGGTTCCCCTTGGCTCCATACCTTGCTATCGCCGGCATCCGGGGACGGACGACGGCGACCAGGGTTGCTGCGGCTTCATCGATCCAGGTCTCTCGGCCGCTCGGGATGGTCGTCTCCAACTAAAACGGACCCGGGGATTTTTTCCAAATGCAGGAGTTTTGCTGCGTAATATTCGGTCTTGCCCTGCCGGGAGGCCGGTGGCCGGTCAGTTGTTCGGAATCTGCAGCCGGGCAAGCCGGCCCGCCGGGGCCCAGAAACGGCCCGCCGGGGCCCCGCCGCGGGTGTGCGTGGCCGGCGCCTCCAAACCGGTCGGGGCGGTTAGGCTGTGCACATGGCCCACGTCAACGATCCGGCAGTCCTCGAACGGCTCATGCGCACCAAGGGGCGGTGGGCCATTGTCGGCTTGTCCACGAATCAATGGCGGGCCGCCTATGACACGTCCCTGTT
>DASWAW010000390.1:0-2618 GCA_036390955.1 Arthrobacter sp. | reverse complement strand
ACACAGTTGTCCGCACCTTCTGACGTCGTCTGACCGGTGCTCGCAGGACTCGTGATCCCGGTGCGCGCCGGCCGCCCGGGCGCCGTTGCCCCGGATATCTGTGACCCTACTCACAATGCCCATTGGGTACAACCACCTGCGCATAAGTTGAGCATTCTGCCCTGTCTGGCTCCGCGGCACCGTGCTAATCTTGCGCATTATGCAACCCTTGGATGGCACCGACACCCGCCTGCTTTCGGCCATGGCCCGGGACCCCCGGCGGACCGTGGTGGCGCTGGCCCAGAAGCTGGGTTTGTCGCGGAATACCGTGCAGGCCCGGATGGCGCAGCTGGAGAAGAAACACGTCTTCCTCTCCTTTGAGCGCCGCATCAATCCCGCCTCGCTGGGCTATCCGCTGATGGCTTTTATCTCGGTTCACGTCCAGCAGCAGAAGCTCGGCACCCTGGCCGTGGAACTGGCCGATATTCCGGAGATCCTGGAGGGCTACGGCCTCACCGGCTCCGCGGACCTGCTGCTCCGGGTGGTGGCGCTTGACGCCGAGGATCTGTTCCGGATCAACGGCAAGATCCTGGCCTGCGACGGCGTGGACCGGACGGACACCGCCCTGGCGATGAGTGAGATGATCCCGTTCCGGATCCAGCCGCTGCTGGAACGCGGCTCCGCCGAAGGCTAACGCGCCCGACGGCGGCGCCGGGCAGCGAGCGCAGGGTCCGGACGCCCGGACATGGACGCCCGGACAAGGACGCGCAGGCAAAACGGCAGGAGCCCCCGTGCGGTTGCACGGGGGCTCCTGCCGTTTCTCAGCCGGCGGGGTCCGCCAGCGGTTGGTGCTTAGTGGTCGGTGGCCTTTTCGGCGCCCACACCCGTCAGGGAGCGGACTTCCATTTCGGCCTGCTTGGTGGTGTCTTCCAGCTTCTTGTCCAGAGTCGAACCGAGCCAGCCCAGCAGGAACGCGAGCGGGATGGAGACGATGCCCGGGTTGCTGAGGGGGAAGATCGCGAAGTTGGCGCCCGGAATCATGGACGTCTTGGCACCCGAGACCACCGGGGACAGCGCGATCAGGATGATCGCCGAGCCCAGCCCGCCGTACATGCTCCAGAGAGCGCCCTGGGTGGTGAACTTGCGCCAGTACAGCGAGTACACGATGGTCGGCAGGTTGGCCGAAGCCGCGACCGCGAAGGCCAGCGCCACGAGGAACGCCACGTTCTGTCCGTTGGCGAAGATGCCGCCGGCGATGGCCAGGATGCCGATCACGATGACGGTCTTGCGGGCCACCTTCACCTCGGTGTCGGGGTCAGCCTTGCCCTTGGCGATGACGCTGGCGTAGATGTCGTGGGCAAAAGATGCCGCCGCGGTGATCGTGAGGCCTGCGACGACCGCCAGGATGGTGGCGAAGGCCACCGCCGAGATGAAGCCGAGCAGCAGCGGCCCACCAAGGTGGAACGCCAGCAGCGGTGCGGCCGAGTTGACCCCGCCCGGGGCCGCCTTGATCGTGTCGGCGCCCACCAGTGCCGCAGCACCGTATCCCAGAACCAGGGTGAAGACGTAGAACAGTCCGATCAGTCCGATCGACCAGACGACGGACTTGCGGGCTTCCTTGGCGGTCGGAACCGTGTAGAAGCGCATCAGCACGTGCGGCAGGGCCGCGGTGCCGAGCACCAGGGCCAGGCCCAGGGACATGAAGTCGAGCTTGGAGGTTTCGGTCTTGCCGTACTGCAGGCCCGGGTTCAGAATGTTCGGGTTGCCCGAGGTTTCCACCGCGCCGCCCAGCAGGTCCGAGAGGTTGAAGCCGTAGATGGCGAGGACCCAGAAGGTCATGACCGCAGCGCCGGCAATCAGCAGCATGGCCTTGATGATCTGGACCCAGGTGGTGCCCTTCATGCCGCCGATCAGTACGTACATGATCATCAGGGCGCCGACGACGATGATCACCAGGGCCTGTCCGCCCCAGTCGCTGATGCCCAGGAGCAGGGAGATCAGGCTGCCGGCTCCGGCCATCTGTGCCAGGAGGTAGAAGAAGCAGACTGCGAGGGTGGAGATGGCTGCCGCGATGCGCACGGGGCGCTGCTTGAGCCGGAAGGAGAGCACATCGGCCATGGTGAACTTGCCGGTGTTGCGAAGCAGTTCGGCCACGAGGAGCAGGGCGACGAGCCAGGCGACAAGGAAGCCGATGGAGTACATAAAGCCGTCGTAGCCGTTGATGGCGATGGCGCCGGTGATCCCCAGGAACGAGGCCGCCGAGAGGTAGTCGCCGGCGATGGCGGTGCCGTTCTGCGGACCGGTGAAGGACCGTCCGGCAGCGTAGTAGTCGGCGGCCGTTTTGTTGTTGCGGCTGGCCCTGATCACGATGACCATGGTGACCGCCACGAACAGCGCGAAGATGCCCATGTTCAGCAGGGTGGTTTCTTTGAGATCCGCAACGTTCACTGCGGGAACCATAAACGTCATTTCTTTACCCCGCTGATTTGGTTGCCATTCTTGTCGAATTCGTGGCCTTCGATTTCGTGGCGGATTTCCGCTGCGATCGGGTCAAGCTTCCGGTTCGAGTAGCTGACGTACCAGCCGGTGATGGCGAACGTGGTCACGAACTGAAGCAGGCCCATGATCAGGCCGACGTT
>DASWAW010000389.1:0-1591 GCA_036390955.1 Arthrobacter sp. | reverse complement strand
CACGGAACGGTCACGGACCACCACCGGGCGGGACTGGCCGTTGAGCGTGCACATCACGGTGCGCATGCCCTTCTCGTCCGGTTCGGAGACCGCCTCGAGCGAGGCGATCAGGCGGACGCCCTTCTCCAGCTCGATCTCGTGTTCGGCGCCGCGCTGCAGCCCGAACAGGTAGTCGCGGGTGTCCAGCACCGAGAGGTTGCCGTAGGCCTCCACGCTCTTCTGGTAGTCCTTGGTGGGACCTGCGAAGAGGAGCCGGTTGAGGGTCTGCTGCACGGTCTTTGAGTCGGACTTGAGCGCGGCGCTGTCCTCGGCGCTGAGCTCGACGTCGCGGACCTTGACGGTGCGGCCCTGCAGGGCCTTGGTGCGGAACGGTTCCGGCCAGCCTCCGGGAGGATCGCCCAGTTCACCGGACAGGAAGCCGATCACGGAATCCGGGATGTCGTATTTCTGCGGGTTCTCGTTGAAGTCGGCGGGATCGGCGTTGAGGCCCACAAGGTGCAGGGCCAGGTCGCCGACGACCTTGGACGACGGGGTGACCTTCACGAGCCGGCCGAGGATGCGGTCCGCGGCGGTGTACATGTCCTCGATGGCCTCGAAACGCTCCCCGAGGCCCAGCGCGATCGCCTGCTGGCGCAGGTTGGAGAGCTGGCCGCCGGGGATTTCGTGCTGGTAGACCCGTCCGGTGGGGCCCGGAAGGCCCGATTCGAAGGGTGCGTAGACGCGGCGGACCGCTTCCCAGTAGGGTTCCAGGGCGCAGACGTTCGCCAGGCTCAGCCCGGTGTCCCGCGGCGTGTGGGCCAGGGCGGCGACCAGGGCGGAGGCCGAGGGCTGGCTGGTGGTGCCGGCCAGCGAGGCGGAGGCGACGTCCACGGCGTCGACTCCGGCGTCGACGGCGGCCAGCAGCGTGGCCAGCTGTCCGCCCGCGGTGTCATGCGTGTGCAGGTGGACCGGGAGGTCGAACCGTTCACGCAGGGCCGTCACGAGGCGGGCGGCGGCGGCGGGACGCAGCAGGCCTGCCATGTCCTTGATTGCCAGGATGTGCGCGCCGGCGTCGACGATTTTCTGCGCCAGCTCCAGGTAGTAGTCCAGGGTGTAGAGCGTCTCGGCCGGGTCCAGCATGTCGGCCGTGTAGCAGAGGGCGACCTCCGCGACGGCGGTGCCGGTGTCGCGGACGGCGCGGATCGCCGGTGCCATCTGGTTGACGTCGTTCAGCGCATCGAAGATGCGGAAGATGTCGATGCCGGTGGCGGCCGCCTCGTTGACGAACGCGACCGTGACCTCCTCCGGGTACGGGGTGTAGCCGACGGTGTTGCGGCCGCGGAGGAGCATCTGGAGGCAGACGTTCGGCAGGGCCTTGCGCAGCGAGGCGAGCCGGTGCCAGGGGTCCTCACCGAGGAAGCGCAGGGCCACGTCGTAGGTGGCGCCGCCCCAGGCCTCGACGGAGAGCAGCTCCGGGAGGAGCTTGGAGACGGCCGGGCCGGCCGCCGCGAGGTCGCGGGTGCGGACCCGGGTGGCGAGCAGGGACTGGTGGGCGTCGCGGAACGTGGTGTCCGTGACGGCGACCGCGTTCTGCGCGCGGAGGGCCTTCGCG
>DASWAW010000388.1:0-6522 GCA_036390955.1 Arthrobacter sp. | reverse complement strand
GCTCCAGCAGCGCCTCGACGAGGAGTACGTCGCTGGTGCGGCCGCCGCCGCCCAGGATTTCCTCCCGGCGCAGGGACTGGCGCAGGCGCCGCAGCTCGATCGCGGTGGATCCGCCGATCCGTGAGGTCAGCAGTGCCACGGCCGCCTCGGGGGTCAGCACGGCCGGGTCCAGGGCCACGGCGTAGGCATCCAGCAGCGGCCGGACCGCGACCTCGTCGCGGACGGCGGATTCGGCCACCGGGATCCGGACCGGGATGCCCTGGCCTGCGAGGTAGCGCTGCAGCTGGCTGAGCTGGCCGCCGTTGCGGACGATCACGGCGATGTCACCGAGCTCGCGGCCGTCGTTGAGCTGGGCCTCCAGGATCCGCTGGGCCACGTAGCGCAGTTCGTGCACCGGCGACGGCAGCAGGTGCGCCTCGACGGCGCCCTCGGAGGAGCCCGGGTTCCGGGGCTGTTCGAGCCGGCGGGCGGACTGCCCGCCGGCGCGGCTGGAGATCCGCCCGGCGACGGACAGCCAGGCGTCCGCCACCGCCGGGGTGTGGCGGTGCGCGGTCCAGAGCGGCCTTTCCAGGACGGTGCCGCCGGCCGGTGCGAGCAGCCGGGGAAGCTCGGCCACAAGGTCGGGGCGGGCGCCGCGGAAGCCCTGGACCACGGTGTCCGGCGAGGACGTGACAAGGGCGTCCTTGCCCGCAGCAATATCCGCGAGCAATTCGAACACGGCAGGGTTGGATTCCTGCATGTCGTCCACCAGGACCAGTTGAAGCCTGTCGCGTTCGGCAGCCAGGAAGTCGGGTTCGTCCTGGAAAATCTGGCGGGCGGCCGTGATGATGCCGGCCGGGTCGAAGGATTCCGGCATGCGAAGGTCGAGCACGTCGCGGTACTCCGCGTACAGGCCGGCGGCGGCGACCCAGTCCGGCCGGTGGCAGCGCCGGGCGAGGACCACGAGATCCTCGGCGGTCCGCCCGGATTCGATGATCCGGTCAAAGAGCTGGCGGACCTCCTGCCGGAAACCGCGGGTCTGCAGTGCCGCGCCCAGGTCCTCCGGCCACGGCAGCTCGAGTCCGGGCTGCGCGTGGCCCTCAAGCAGTTCCTTGATGATCAGGTCCTGCTCCGGGCCGGAGAGCAGCTTCGGCGGACGCGGCAGCGGCAGGATGCCCTCCGCCTTGGCTCGCCGGATCAGGTCGAAAGCGTACGAGGCCCAGGTGCGGGCCGGCGTTGTACTCAGACTGCGGTCCAGCCGCGCGGTGAAGCGGTCCCGGAGCGAGTCGGCGGCGAGGCGTCCGGGGGCGAGGATGAGCATCCGTTCCGGATCAAGGCCGTCCCGCTGCGCGCGCCGGACGGCGGCCTCCACGAGGACGGTCGATTTGCCGGTGCCCGGGGCTCCGGGGACCAGGACCGGGCCGGACCCGTGCGGGACATCGACGGCGGCAAGCTGGTCCGCGGACAGCACGGGGACCGCGCTGTGCAGCTTCCGGGGCGGCAGCAGGCGAAGCGCGGACCCGGGGGTGCCCGGCCTTGCAGCCCGCGGGCCGCTCTTTCCGGGCCGGCCGGCCGGGGGCTGCGCCGCCGCGCGGGGTGCTGCAGCGGTCTGCGGTGCTGTGGGGTGCGTGGATGCGGGCTGTGTCGATGCAGGCTGTGTTGATGCAGGCTGTGTTGATGTGGGCGGGGCGGACGCAGGGTTCTTGCTGGGGAGGCTCACACAGTCATTTCATCATCGGGGGCCGACAGTTTGCGCAGGGAGCGTTCCAGCCGCTCGGCAACCGCGTCGATCCGGTCGAACTCGCCATCGTTGGGTGCCCAGCGGGCGGCCATCAGGTCAACGCGCCATCGCCCCTCGCCGGTGCGGAGGTAGTCGGCATAACTTCCCAGCAGCGGGGTGCCTTCCAGGATATACAGGGCCAGGGCCTCACGCTCATGCCCGGGAGGCGCGTCACCGCTGGCCTTCAGGACCCGCCACCAGGGCACGGCGCTGCCGTGGCGGCTCATCACCGAACCGATTTGCCGGGCCCCGCCGGAACCGAGGAGTTCGGCGACGTCCCCGTAGGCCACCGCGGAACCTGCGGGGATCAATGCCACCACGTCCAGCACCGCCTCCACATACTCCATCCGCATGGCACAAGCCTAACGGCCGGGGCTCCGGAACGGGCCGCCGCCGGCCCGGCCCGGCCGCCCTTGGCGCGGGAGGTCGACGCGCCGGGCCGGGCGGGGCGGTGGTGGCGCAATCCTGTCGGTGGCAGCAGGTAGCGTTGAAGCATGAGCACCTGGAACACCCTCCCCCGCGCAGCCTTCGACCTTGAAACCACAGGACGTAATTCCCGCTCCGCACGGATCGTCACGGCGTCCATCACCGTGGTGGATGCCAAGGGCGAAATCATCAAGGAACACGAGTGGCTGGCCGATCCGGGGGTCGAGATTCCGACGGAGGCCAGCGACATCCATGGCGTCACGACCGAGCGGGCCCGCAGCGAAGGCCGTCCAGCCGCGGAGGTGACGCGGGAGGTCGCCGCGGTGCTTCAGGAGCTCTTCGACACCAATGTGCCGGTCATCGCCTTCAACGCCAGCTACGACTTCACCGTCCTCTCGGCCGAGTCGGCCCGGTACGGTGTGCCGCAGCTGAGCCGCTTCCCGGTGCTGGATCCGTACATCATGAACAAGCAGGTGGACCGGTACCGCAAGGGCAAGCGCACCCTCACCGCCCTCTGCGAGGAATACGGGGTGGATCTGGACAACGCCCACACCTCGGCGGCCGACGCCTTGGCGACCCTGCGCATGCTCGATGCCATGGCGGGGAAGTTCCCGAAGCTCCAGATGCCGGCCACCCACCTGCACCAGCTGCAGATCGAGTGGGCCTCCGCCCAGGCCTCTGATTTCCAGAGCTACCTGCGCAAGACCAAACCCGCCGCCGTGATCGAAGGGGACTGGCCCGTGCTGCCGCCCGAGGACGCCAGCCGCGGGGACTTCTAAGCCGCGAGGGCTTCTTAAAACGAAACTTTCGGCAACAGGGCGCCGGTGATTAGACCTCCGGGGGCCGCAATTCCAGCGATTGCGACGGAACTCACACCGCAGGGGCGGGCCGGCGGCCGCAACCACCCCGGCCATTCGTTCCGTGGCACCCGGGCTGCGCAGCTCAGATACCTGCCTGCCCGCCGCCTTGGTGAAACAAATTCGGCGTCAGCGAACTCGGCCGCGCACTAATTCGATTTGAATTGGCCGCCGGGTCAAGTGACACAATTATATTTTGCGGCTTGCCTGCCCTCTGGGGCGCCCAAGCCCTGAGCCGGGGCACGATGTTTTCCCCCGCGACCCACTAACTTCCGACGAAAGTGTTTGCGTGATGAAATCCAAAGCCATGAAGTGGCTGACTACTGTTCCTGTGGCGATCGCCGTTGCCGTCTCCCTGGCGGCCTGCGGCGGCGGTTCAGCGCAATCGTCCGCGTCCCCCACCGATGCCCTGGCCGGCAGCGACCAGACCTCGCTGGACAAGTACACGACCAAGGACGTCACCCCCCTGGACAAGATCGACAAGTCCAAGCTCGGCCTGCTGAGCGAGGGGACCCTCACGGTCGGAACGCTTTCGGACGCCCCGCCGAACATCTTCATCGATTCGTCGGGCAAGTTCACCGGCTACGACAACGAGCTCCTGCGCGCCGTCGCGGAAAAGCTTGGCCTCAAGGTTGAGTTCAAAGCGACCGGCTTCGCCTCCCTGCTCTCCCAGGTCCAGAACAAGCAGTTCGACCTGGGATCGTCCTCGATCTCCACCACGGACGCCCGCCGCAAGACCGTAGGGTTTACCAACGGCTACGACTTCGGCTACATGGCGGTCGTCGCCAAGAAGGACGACAAGATCAAGGGCTTCAAGGACCTGACCAAGGACACCCGCATCGCGGTCGTCCAGGGCACCGTGCAGGATGACTACGTCACCAACACGCTGCAGATTGAGCCTGTCCGCTTTGAGGACTACAACACGGCCTACGCCAACCTGAAGAACGGCCAGGTCGACGCCTGGGTCGCTCCGTCCCAGCAGGCCACCGGCCAGGTCAAGGAAGGCGACGGCACGGTCATCGCCGAGTCCGTGGTGAACACCCAGAACTTCACCGCGTACGCCGTGAACAAGGAAAACCAGCCGCTCATTGACGCCCTGAACTCCGGCCTGGATGCCGTCATTGCTGACGGCACCTGGTCCAAACTGACCAAGGAGTGGTACCCGGACCGCGAAACCCCGGCCAACTGGTCCCCGGGCTCCAAGGCCGTCACCGTCCCGAAGTCCTAGTCCATGGATGCACTCGATCAACTCGCAAAGACCTTCTTTGACTGGGAGGCGATGGCAGCCGTCATCCCGAACATGCTCACGGTCGGCCTGCCCAATACCCTGATCCTGGCGGTCTCCTCGGGCGTGCTCGGGTGCATCCTGGGCATGATCCTTGCGATCATGGGAACGTCCCGCAGTACCGTGCTCCGGGTGCTGTCCCGGATCTACACGGATATTTTCCGCGGCGTCCCCGCGATCGTGGTCATCCTGCTGATCGGGATCGGGCTCGGACCCGTCATCCGGCAGCTGACCGGTTCCACGAACCCCTTCCCGCTCGGCATCCTGGCGCTGACCCTGATGGCCTCGGCCTACATCGGTGAGATCTTCCGGTCCGGGATCCAGAGCGTGGAAAAGGGACAGCTGGAAGCATCCAGGGCGCTGGGGTTCAGCTACAACTCCTCCATGCAGCTTGTGGTGATCCCGCAGGGCGTCCGCCGCGTGCTGCCGGCCCTGGTGAACCAGTTCATCTCGCTGATCAAGGACTCGTCCCTGATCTACCTGCTGGGACTGCTCGCCAGCCAGCGGGAGATCTTCCGCATCGGCAACGATGCCGCAGCCAACACGGGAAACCTCTCCCCGCTGATCGCTGCCGCTGCCATGTACCTCGTGCTGACGGTCCCCCTCACGCACCTGGTCAATTACATCGACAACCGCCTGCGCACCGGCCGGCCGGAGAAGCCACAGCCGGACGACGCCGCCGCCCTGATCGGGAAGGGAGCACAGCCATGAGCGAATTCGCCTCCGGCTCGCTGACCGGCAAGAACCTGCACCTGTCCTTCGGGACCAATCACGTGCTCCGCGGCATCGACCTCCACGTCGAGAAGGGCACTACCGCGTCGGTGATCGGCCCCTCCGGTTCGGGCAAGTCCACGCTCCTGCGGGTGATGAACCGCCTGATCGAACCGGACCAGGGCGACATCCTGCTGGACGGGCGGTCCGTGCTCCAGGACAATCCGGATGAACTGCGCCAGCGCATCGGCATGGTGTTCCAGCAGTTCAACCTGTTCCCGCACAAGACGGTCGTGGACAACGTCTCCCTCGCGCTGCGCAAGCTGCGCAAACTCCCGGCCGAGCAGGCCCGGGCCGAGGCCCTGGAGCAGCTCGACCTCGTCGGGCTCAAGCACAAGGCGGACGCCCGTCCGGCCAACCTGTCCGGCGGGCAGCAGCAGCGCGTGGCGATCGCGCGGGCGCTGGCCATGAAGCCGGAAGTGATGTTCTTTGACGAGGCAACCTCAGCCCTCGACCCGGAGCTCGTCAAGGGTGTGCTGGCTCTCATGGCAGACCTCGCCAAGGGCGGCATGACCATGGTTGTGGTGACGCACGAAATGGGCTTCTCCCGCAACGTCTCGGACACCGTGACCTTCATGGACGCCGGCGTCGTTGTGGAGTCCGGCCCGCCGGAGCAGCTCTTCACGAATCCGCAGACGGAACGCCTCCAGGGATTCCTCTCGGACGTCCTCTAGGGCGCAGACCTGCAGCTTAAACACCTTGGGCACCCGCCGCGGCGGGTGCCCAAGGTGTTTAACAACGACGCCGGAACCGGACGCCGCGTGGTTCCGGTGCTACGCCGTGGCGGCAGCCGCGGCCTTCGCTGCGGCGGGCAGGGCGTCGAAGATCCGGTTCATCGCGGCGTCGTCATGCGCGGCGGACAGGAACCAGGCTTCGAAGACCGACGGCGGCAGGTACACCCCGGAGTCCAGCATGGAGTGGAAGAACGGCGCGTAGCGGAACACTTCCTGGCCCTGGGCGTCGTCGTAGTTGTGCACTCCGCGGGCGGAGGTGCCGAAGGCCACGGAGAACAGGTTCCCGGCGCGCTGGATCGAGTGGTCCACCCCTGCCGACTCCAGGGCCTCCGACAGGGCCGTGGAGAGCTCCAGCGAGCGGGCGTCCACGAAGGAGTACACCTCGGGCGTGGCGTGGGTCAGGGTCGCGACGCCCGCGGCCATCGCCACCGGGTTGCCGGACAGCGTGCCGGCCTGGTACACCGGACCGAGCGGCGCGAGGTAGTCCATGACCTCGGCGCGGCCGGCGAGTGCCGCCGTCGGCATCCCGCCGCCGATGACCTTGCCGAAGGTCAGCAGGTCCGGGGTCCACGGCTGGGCTGCGTCGGCGGCCCCGCCGGTGAGTCCCCAGTAGCCGGAGTACCCGGTCCGGAAGCCGGTGAGGACCTCGTCGAGGATCAGCAGGGCGCCGTGTTCGCGCGTGATGCGGGA
>DASWAW010000387.1:0-12698 GCA_036390955.1 Arthrobacter sp. | reverse complement strand
TCGAGCAGCCAGTCCAGCGAACCGGACGGCAGGTCATGGGATGCGGACTTCCATTTCGTCTTGCCGGACGTCCGGGTGCCGACGGCGGTGATCAGGTCCTGGCGGACGTCGTACAGGGCGCTGGAACGTTTTCCGGTCATCTCGGCCGCCACGGCGGCGGCCGCGAGTGCGTCTTCGTCCGGTGCGTCTTCGGGCTGGGGCGGCAGGATGTTGTAGAGCAGGATCAGGATCAGCTCACCAGTGGACGTCACAGTCACCGGGGCGGGGGAGTCGTCGTCCGTGCCGAGGCTGGTGATGTACCCGTCGGTGAGCAGCCAGTCCAGGTGCGGTCCGGACAGCTCAGGGCCGTGCCAGGAGTTGCCGTCGGCGGTGCCGAGCATGACCTTGCCTTCATGGACAGCCAGCAGCATCGGGGCGCGGGTGTCGGAAGCATCAAACAAGGCAGTCCTCCAGGTGGGCGTAAGCGAGGGTCACGGTTTCGCGGTCCAGCGCCGCGTTCCAGACACGGGCGGTGATTTCTTCGACAGCCGTGACGGCGGAGGTTGCCGCGGACAGTGCCTGCTGCCGGGACCCTTCAAGCTTCAGGGCAGCAGCGCCGAGCAGGCGGACAGCCGGGTCATCCACATGGAAGGACCGGGCCATGCGCTGGGCGAGTTCTGAACTTGCCGGAACATCCAGGTACGTGGCGACGGCGGCGACCGCCGTGCCGTAGGCGATCTGCGCGGCGGCCATCTCGTCCGGGGTGAGCCGGGCCCGGCTCAGGATCAGGGAACATTCCGTCAGGTGGGCGCCCAGGGTGGTCGCCGTCGCGTCCGGGATGCGCAGGCCGTGTCCCAGGTAGTCCCAGCCCCGCACGATGCCGGCCGCCCAGCGCTGGCGGGCCCGCGCGGCAGAGAATTCCTGGACGATGGCGCCCGGGACCAGCAGCGCCGCGGCGGCAATGAAGGCCGCGAGCATGGTGCCCATGGTCAGGTTGTCCTGGAACGCCGGCCAGCCCAGCAGGAAGTGGACGGTGAGTTCCTTCAGGACCAGGGAGATCGGGATGACCAGCATGGTCATCCCGCCGAACAGCAGGATCTTCGCAGTCAGTCCCTGCAGCCCTTGCGGCTCTTCGGCACTCAGCCGGGACAGGCGCCGGGCGGAGAACCCCATGTTGAAGACCTGGACCGGGGTTGCCGCGGTGTGGCCGTAGTCGACACCCGGTTCATGGATGTCTACGAGGGCAGGAGCGAAGGCGGGTGAGTTCATTCCTGCCATGTGTGCGGCATCGCTGACTGCCCTACCCGTGTCCCTGCGGATTACTCCCCGCCCAGCGGGACGGACCGCTCGCAGCCGCTGAAAGTGTTCACGGTGCCGATGCCGTTGTCAGTAGTGCTCCGGCTGAGGACGGATGGCTCCGGGCGCTGTCGGCTGTGGAGGGTCGATTATTGACCGCGGTGGCAGTCCGGCCCGCATTCGGATGACGGCTGCAGGAACGGGGCAGAAGATTCGGGGTCGAAGTCGCCGAAGTATGTACCGGTCATGCCGGCCTTTTCGCCGTCCATTACGACGAACGAAAAGTTGAAGTCGGTGACTTCCAGGACGCGGCGGTGCCCCCGGCCGAAGGTTTGGTCGTCGGTGAGACCGTCGTAGAAGAAATGCAGGATGGCGCCGGGTACGACCTGGGTCTGGAGGCGGGTCCCGCCCATGGTGGCGAGGTTGAGAAGATGCTCATGCAACCGCCCGCCGGCGCGGCGGGCCTGATCCCTGAAGGTGCCCTTCTCCGGGTGTCCGCCCCGGGCTACCTCGACGAGGACACCACGGATTTCGTCGTGCCGGTGGTCCCGGCCTGGTTCGATTTCCGGCAGCTCAGCCACGGCCCGCTGGAACTGTTCCATCACTTCCTTGCGGGGAGCGGGGTTGATCAGTGAAAACATTTGGACCTCTTGGGCAGCCTTTGCGTAGAAGCGCAGGAGCGGGTGTTGGCGCAGCGGCATGGCGGTCCTTCGGCTGGTGAACGGTCGGGCGGGCGGGGCCCTGGTCAAGCATGTGTGCGGACGGCCAATTGTTCCACCCCGCGGCCAGCCGATCTCAGCGGGACAGATATTCGGGGAGTTGCACCGCGGCGGGATCCAGCTCGGGCCGGGCGCGCAGGTAGCGCAGCGGGTGCCGGAACGACCGTCCGGACCAGGCAACGTCGGCGCTGACCTCCACCACCAGAGGTTCGACACGGGTGAGCCGGATCGGGTCCTTCCGGGAGGTGTAGCGGTCAATGACGGTCGGGGAGATCTCGTCCGGCCACGGATGATCGGGCCGGGGGCTGTGCAGGTGCATGGCGAGATGACGGGACGCGGAGCGCCCCAGGGCTGAGGTGGCGCCGACAATCCAGAGCCGACCGAACATGGGCAGGCCGACGACGAGGGCATACGGGGCATCCCGGCGGCCGATGACCGCCGCGCATACGACGTCAATGTTGTCCCGGTGCTTGACCTTCAGCCACTGCCGGACCCCGCCCTCGTATTTCTGGGCCGCACCCTTGATGACGAGACCTTCAATGCCGGTGGCCGGGAAATCCTCAAACCACTCCAGTGCCGTGGCGTAGTCAGAAGTGGCCGGGGACAAGTTCAGCGGCGGAGCCCAGCCGGCAGAGAGCTCCTCCAGCAGGGCCCGCCGGTCCGAGAGGATCAGGCCGCGGGTGTCGTGGCCGGCGACGGCGAGTATGTCGAACGCCGCGAACGATGCCGGGTGCACCTTGACCAGGGCCGGCAGGGACCGACGTGCCGTGGTCAGCCGGGCCTGGAGGGAATTGAAGTCGAGCCGGTCACCGGTCCAGATGAGCGCTTCGCCGTCGAGGACACAGCCGGCCGGGACCTGGCCGGCGAAGGCGGCCACCAGGTCAGGGAAGTACCGGGTCAGGTCCTTGCCCTGCCGCGACCAGATGGTCACCCCGGATTCTTCCACCAGGATCCCGCATCTAAAACCATCCCATTTGGGCTCATAGAGGCAGCCGCCGGGCAGCAGTCCGGGGCTGGGCACGCGGGCCACCGGCTTGGCCATCGCCAGGGACGGCACCCGAAGGTCCGCCGGCAGTTCTCCCGACATGTCCGTCACCATACCCCGGACAGGCGGCCCTACCTGCCAGGACCAGGTCTTGTCGGGTTAGGCCGCAGCTCTGCGGAAGATGTAGATTCCGGCCACTTCGCCCTTGGTGACTGTGTTCGTGTGGGCGGGAACCATGTCCTTCGTATTCGAGCCCGTGTGAATGAAAACGTACCCGACATGCTCAAGGGTCCAGCCGATCATCTCGATCCTGCCGAGGATGTTCCCGGCCCCCCGGCACGGGGCGGATAGCGTTCAGGTCGCGGCCGAATCCGCCTTCGTGCATGGCCAGTTCGCTGACCGGCAGCTGAATCTGAAAGAGCCGGTCTCCACTTTGGTGGGCGGCCGTTGCCTGGCCGATGGCCCAGGCGTCAATTTGCCCGCGGAGCTCGTCCTGGCGTGCGGCCTGCTCCGTCTGTTTCTGATCTGATTTGGCCCCGGCCATCGATCTTCCTGTCAGGTCTCAGCGGCGCTGGAAAATACCGGGACGACCGCGGATCCATCCACTTCAGGAACGACTGCCGGCTTCACAGCGTCGGGGTCGGAGAAGACCACACGGTGGCTTCCCGGTGCCGGCCGGCCCGCCATCTGCGGTACAGGGGTGTGGGACATCGTCATAGCCACCATGTCTACTCCATGACGGCAGGACGGTCGAGCCGACGCGCCCACCGGCGTCCGCGGGGCGGCGCTACTTGCCGCTCAGCTCGTCGGCCATCGTTTCGAGCGCGGCGGCGAAATCCGAGGGGACTGCCACGGCGCGGAGCCGGCTGGGGAAGCTGCGGGCAAGATCGGCCACGAGCAGAACCTCAGGTCCTTCGTAGAGCCAGTCCCGGGATTCGACGTAGTTCGCGGCACCCTCCGAGTGGTCCTCGATGATGCTGCGGAGGGCCTGCCCGTGGTCGGCGGCCAGCGCTTCGAGGCGTTGGACCAGGGCGCCGGAGTCCATGTCCGCGTAGGCGTGGAGGAGCGTCTCGAACAGTCCGTACGGCCGCGCGGGGCGGCCGAATGTTCCCAGCAGCGAGCTGTAGATGTGGGCGGCCCGGCGGAACAGCTGCTCCACCGCGTGGTCTTCCAGCGGGTGTCCCTGGCTCATGATTTCCTCTCGGTGGCGCGTGTTTTCCTGTCCCGGCGCCGGTCTTCGCGGGCGACTCGGCGGGCCATCGGGGCGAGAATGGCGGTGGCAGGTCCGGCCGCGGCCAGCTGCTCCTTGAGGTCCCGGATTGCTTCGCTGTGCGCGGCGATGAAGCGCTCGGCCTCATCCCCGGGGCGCGGCGGGAGCCCGGTGGCTCCGGCCTGGCGCTGCTCGATTCGGAAGATGATCATTTTCCGGCTGGCGATGGACTCTTTCAGGGACCTCTTGCGGCGGGCCAGGTCGGAGGCGCCGTCATCTTCGAGCCGGTAGATCCTGGCGCGGCGGGACGCCTGCTTGACGGTGTCGGCGAGGTTGTACTGCCCGGCGGCCGCGTCAGCCACGGTTCGCCGGTGCCGTCCACCCGGAGACGGCAAACACGGAAACGAACACGCTGCCGAGGCCAATGGCCCCGAACAGCAGAATGTCTTGCCGGATTCGTGCGGCGACCTCGGAGCTGCCGGCGCCGTACAGGGCCGGGTCCATGACAAGGATGATCAGGGCCAGGACGGCGACCGGGATGATGGCGGTCAGGTAGGCGGCGTGGCGGCGTTTCATGAGACTGCTTTCAGGGTGAGGGCCACCGCGGCTTCGCGGGGCTGGTGGAGGTGGCAGGGCGAGACGTTCATGCAGACGCCGCAGTGCCGGGCGGAGCGGCGGCCGTGCGTGACGGGGGCGTCCCGGTGCAGGGGTTCGCGGTGCGCGGTCCTGGCTGCGGAGGACATCAGGGAGATGATGAACGCCAGCGGCGGGGCTTCCGGGGCCAGCCGCGGGGCGGCGACCTTGGCCCGGAGTTTGCCGTTGGCGCCGGGGACCATCAGGCCCCAGCCTTCCGGCAGTTCCCCGGGCTTGACGATGGCCGCGTCAGGGACGACCAGCCACCAGTGGTGCATGTAGCGGCGGATAGCTTCGGCCTTGTTCGGGTCACGGAGTTCGGTGAGCCAGTCGGCGCGGGATACTTTCACTTCGTGCCCGTGCAGGGCGAGCTTCTCCCCGGCGTAGCCGCCGTGCTTGTCGGCGGCGACAAAGTCGACGATGCGCTGGTTGTCGCTGTAGCCCGTCCCGGATTTGACGTGCTCGGCACGGACCCAGCGGTCGGAAATAGTGCCTCTTCGGAGGTCCGTGTACCGGTCCAGCAGCAGGTTCAGCATGGCCCGTTCGGTGCTCATGCGGCGAGGTCGAAATCGGGAACGGACCCGGTATCCGGGTCCTCCGCGGGGAGGTTGAACAGCCACAGCAAGCTGGCCATGACGACCGTGGAGACCAGCGCGGCCACCGAAAGGCACGTGAACAGGACAGTCTCAGCAGGAGGCCCCGTCTGGGCGTCGTTGACGATGGCCAACGCGCCGCTGAGCACAGCGAACGCCAGCTCAATACCGATCAGGAGCTTGGCGGCCTTCATTTCTGCTTCCCGTCCGTGTCAGCGCTGGCGTTCCTGGCCCGGATGAACCGGATGAGGAACCGGTACCAGTGGAAGATGATCCAGCCGGCGACGATAACCCCGAGGCCGATCACGGCGATGGCGCCGGAGAGGGTCCTGGATGCAGTCATCGGGACGCCCAGCAGCTTCAGCACGGACCACAGCACGATCCCTACGGCGAGTACGAGGAAGGTCTTGTGGTTGTTCCGCCAGGCCTCGGCGGTTTTCTGACGAAAGTTCATGGACGCTATGTGTGCGGAGAACCAGGCCCAGCTCACCGGCTAGCGGGATAAGGCCAGCTCGGGCTGTACGGCCGTGCCAGGGACGGTAACGTCGACCTCGTCCGCATCCTGCGTGCCCGGCGCCGCGTCCGGCTGTGTGTCCAGCTGCGGCCGGCGCAAGGGAGTCCCGGCCACGACGAAGCTGAGGACCCAGGCCAGGGCGACCAAAAATGCCGTGCCGGCGAGGATTTCGCTGGCGTCGTGTTCGCGGTCCTGGAAGAAGATCACCGACACGGCCGACAGGGCCATGGCGCCGAGGCTGTTGAGCACATAGGTCAGGGCACTGCCGCGGTCCCAGGTCAGGGGTCGTGGGGTGCCCATCAGATGAAGCCTTCGCTGAGGACGTCGCCGACCAGCTCGAAGACACTCAGGTCACGTGTCGTGACGATGGCGGGGTTGAAGGTGGCATAGCCGCCCAGGTCATCGCCGTAGAACAGGACCATCGCCTCTTCGGAGTGGACGATGTGGATCTGCTGACCGATCGCCGGGTCGGACCAGGAGATCATGCCGTGAAAGCGGGCAACGTCGAAGCCGGACGGGAGCAGGCTGAGCTTGAGCAGGTCCCCGCCGATCCGGTCCTGCCCGTAGCCACCGATGAGGGCGGCGGTAAGGGTGCGGGCGGTCATCATGCGGCAGCCAACTCCTCACCGAAGGATGAGATGGCGACGACGAAATCCGTCAGGGGGATGACGAGGCGTTCAAGGCCGGGCCGGCCGGTGATGACGGCGGTGATCATGGTCCGTTCGCCGTTGCGGGCGGCCAGGAAAGCCTCCTTGTACGTGGTGCCGAAATTGGGGCCCTGGCCGTAGATTGCGGCGCCGCGTTCGGTGTCACGGTAGATCAGGAACTGGGCGTCCTCGGGGATCCGGATGGACGCCATGACGATGGTGTCGCCGTCCCGGGAGTGGCCCCGGGCGGTGACGGGGTCCGGGTGGAAGCGGGTGGCCTTGCCGCGTTTGCGGACATCGGCGATCGTCTCGGTCTCCGAGTAGAGGTTCGTGTAGGCGGTCAGAGTCTTCATGGGGTTCCACTCATTTTTGACGTGTCGGCAGATGGGTAGCTGGAGCCGGGTTGGCCGGGCTCGTTGGATCGGGTGCAGGTGTTCTCGTGCCAGGCCGCGCGCGGGCAGCGTTTGTTCCCGCATTCGGGGCAGATCATCATTCCGGTGGGGATGCCGTCGAGCCAGTTGCCGGACACCGCCTTGCGGGCGGCGAGCCGTTCGGATTCGCAGCGGCCGCAGCCGGCCATCGCCGGGTCCGGGAAGGACTTGCTGGAGCGGGCGCACAGGTCCGTGACCTCAGGCGGCTCCCAGAGGACGTGGAGCTCAAAGGGCAGCTGGTTGACCATGAGGAACTGGAACACCCGGTGGGAGTCGATCTGGCCGGCGGTGTCCGGGGTGCACCAGCCGTCGCCGCCTGAGTCCACGGACCCGCGCTGGAAAACGATCACCAGGGGCGGCTCGTTCAGGACACAGTGGATGCTGGCGACCACGCTCCTGCGGGACAGTGCGTCGAGGCCTTCGACGGAGGTGATGACCTTCATGCGGCCCCGACGTCGGCGCCGGCACGGCCGAGTTCTTCAACCAGCATGTCGGTCATGATGAACGAGGACCGGTCCATCCCGTCCCGCTGCGCGAGGGAGTTGGCGCGGCGCACCAGCCGTCCAATCACACCGAGGACCGCGGTGTGGCGGTCTTCGTCGATGATGGCGCGGGTGTCGACCCGGCGGTACGGGATGCGGGTTTCCTCGGCGAGCTCCTCCGCGCGGGTCCGCAGCCATCCGGCGCAGCCCTGGATGAACCGCCGCTGGAACTGCGGGGAGACCAGCGGGCTGAGGTCCAGCCCGCGCATGTCGCTCTTGATCTGGTCCAGGGAGGCGTGGTCGAAGAAGTCAGCGGTGGAGCGCAGGGAGGCGCTGAGGCGTTCGCGGATCAGGGAGCCCATGGCCTCCTCGAAGTTGACCGGCTCCACGTACTGCTCCCCGTAGCCGGCGCGGACGGTTGCCACCATGTCGAGGACGTCCTCGGCAGCCCGATCGGCCCCGAAGCGGGAGTGCAGGTCGATACTCAGATCGCTGACCGTCTGGGCCTTGATGGCGTGGAACTGTGGCAGGGTGAGCCGGATGCGGTCATCGGCGGCGTCTATCGCGGCCACGAGGCCGGCGCCGCGGTCGATGTAGGGCTGCTGGGCCTTGAGGCTCAGTTCGCCCCAGGCCTCCGTGTCTGCGGGGTCATAGTCATGCGCGGTGTTGAAGACGACGCGGGCGGCGGCCCGGACGCGGGGACTGGTTTCAGACATGGGTCTCCTCGGGCGCCAGCGGCACCCAGTCGGTGATGCGGTCATCGAACGTCGTGTGGGCTCGGGTGACGACGGCGAACGTGTAGCCGTCGTGGTCGTTGTTGAGCGCCTCGGTCAGTGCCACAGCCCGTTCGCTGGACTGGCAGATGGCCACACCGAAGCCCGGGGTTGTCTCGACCCCGTAGTGGACCTCGGTCCTGGAGGCAGGGATGAGGCCGGCTGCGTCGGCCGCGGCCAGCATCATGCCCATCGTGCTTTTGCCGATCATCAGCAGCCGGCGGTCCTGTTCCAGGAGCAGCGGGATCCGCGGGTCATCGGCGGGAAGGGGCTTGGTGGACTGTTCAGCCACGGTGGCGCAGGGCCGTCCGGAAGATGGCCAGGCGCTTGGGCGCCGGTGCGAGGCACTTGGTGGCTTCGGCGGCGTCAAGGATGTCAGTGATTGAGCCGACTCCGACGAACTTCAGGGTGGGGTTGTGGGCGAGGACGGCGGTGACGCGCGGGTCAATGGTCTTTTCCATGTACCCCATGTGTGCGGAGGGACCCGGCGCTCTCACCGCCGGGCGCCGGCCTTCGTGAAGTGGGGTCCGATCATGACCCGGAAAGCGGCAGTCTCGTCGCGGATATTCCGGAGCCGGTCCTCGGCTTCCAGGAACAGGGAGGTCGTGTACGCCTGCTCCCAGCGGGTGCGCTGGCCGCGGCGGCCCACAATCCGGTGGCGGAGTGGACGTCCGTTCCAGGCCTTGCGGGCTGCCCGTCCGATGAAGGGCGCAGCGGCACTGCTGATCCGGTCGTAGTATTCGTGCTCGCTGATGCGGCCCAGCAGGGCCAGGACGCTGGCGTACCGGGCGGCGACGCGGTTGAGCTGTTCCGGCTGCCCCCGCACGGTCAGCATGATGCCGCTGAGGAAGCCTTCCTGATATTCAAGGCACTCAAGGTCCAGATGGGTCAGGCGCGCCACGTGGTGAGGCTTCCGTCCGGGTTGGTCATCCGGTGCGCGTGGACATCCATGTGGTGCTCGAGTTCGCAGAACTGGATGACGCCCCGGGAGTCCCCGTCGCTCAGCCACCGGACCACGAGGCAGGGATTTTCGTGACGGGTTCCCAGGTAAGCCATGTCGGCGGCGAAATCCTCAACAGGGATGTCGACTGCCCGTGCGAACGGCGCGATGTCGAGGGCATGAGCCTTCCCCTGGGGGATGGCCGGAAGGGCTTCGCTGCCCGGAGCCGGCGCGACGTTGATCGTCTCAGTCATTGTCGGCGGGGCCCGTCCACGTGCAGGTGGTCCTGCCGGCCTCGTTGCGCATCCGGTGCGGTCCGCGCCGGTCGTGGCCCGGCGTCTTGTCACAGGTCAGAATGACCTTGCCGGCGAACTCCGGGTCGTCCTTCATCAGGTCCCGGACCCGGTCGCAGGTCGGCTCGGTCTTTGCAGCTGCTTCGGCGGTCTCAGTAGTCATGGGCCTCATGTGTGCGGCGGGACCGGCGGGGCTCCCCGCCTCAGCGGACCCTGATCAGCGGATACACCGGGTACTGGGCGTCGTTGGCAGTGTCCGCCGTCCAGCCGCTGACCGCGGCCCGTCCTTTGGCACGGGTGGCACGCTTGCGGTCATCGACTGTCGCGCGCGGCGCCTCCGTGCCGTGCAGTTCCCGGTACAGTTCATCGATCTTCCTCCGCACCCCTTCCAGGACGCCGGCTCCGGACAGCAGATGGCTGATCGTGGAAGCATTGATGCCAAGCCGGACGGCGATCACCGAGGAACTCCACCCGAAGACGTGCAGCGCCTGGATCTGCCGGCGTGCGGTGTCGCCGTCGACTTTGCGGCCGGACGGAATCTCGAAGGCGATGACGTCGGCGAAGCGGATGGCGTTCAGGGCCGTGAGGGTGGCTGCCCGGATGCGTTCCGGCTGGCGGCCCTTCCGGCCGTGAACGGTGATGTCGAGGGTCTTGGGGTTCACGCCGCAGAGGGCGGCGATGTCGGTCATGGCCATCCCGGCCCGGCGGAGACGGGCGATCCTGTCCCGCGCCAGGTTTGCGTCAGCCATCGGCACCCGCCGGCGGTACGCCCTGGCGGCGCGGTCACGTGCGGCGTTGGCGTCCTTGCAGGGGCGGCACCCGCACCCGTGCTGCCGGTACATGGAGAAAGTCCCGTGCTCGTGGCGGGCCTTGGGGCAGGCGCAGCGGGCCGGTTCGGCCGGGCGCAATCGTCGAGTCATGGTGTCTCCTTCATATCAGGCGGCAAGGGCCAGGCCGGCGCGGAGCCGCTCGGCAGCCATCTCGGTGTCGGTGGTCCAGTTGAGGACGACCGACTTGGTGATGGCCCGTGCCGCACGTCCACGGTCCTGTTCGGTGGTCCGCGGTGCCCGGTGGCCGGAAAGGTCCCGGTGCAGGACATCGATGCGCCGCCGGAACCCTTCGGTCGTGCGCTCCCCGGCCAGGATCCGGTACAGCGCGCCCTTGGTGAGGCCGCCGTGCTCGCCGAGGGATTCCACGGACCAGCCATGGCAATAGAGGGCTTGGAGCTGAAGCCGTGCGCTCTCGCCGTCGACCTTCGCGTGCAGCGGGACGATAACCGCGGCGGCGTCCCAGGCGCTTACGGCGTTCAAGGCATACACGGTGGAGGCCCGGACCTTCTTCACTGCTTTGGGGCCGCGGGCCGGGAGGAGGGTGCGCAGCTGTGAGATGTGGACCCCGGCCAGGTCGGCGATCGCGTCCAGGCTAAGTCCGGACGAGCGCAGCAAGGCGATGCGTTCCCGTGCCGGGGCCGGGTCGGACCATTCGTGCTTCAGTCCCTTGGCGGCGCGGTGGGTGGCCAGTTTGGCCGCCGTGCAGGGAAGGCAGCCGCATTTGTGCCGGGAATACATGCCGCGGGAGCCATGCTCATGCCGGGCGCGCGGACAGTCGCAGACCTTGGGCTTGCGGGGCCGGCTCACGCCGCCTCTTCAAGGTCATGGTCGGCGTCGGAGACATAGGCGAATTCTTCATCCTCGTAGAGGGTCCAGCCGTTCAGGGCAGCCCTGGCCCGGGCGGCGCCGACGGCCGAACGTTCGTGGTGGGACCTTGACGCGGGTGCGGTTGAATGCAATGCCGTGTGTGCAGCCCCGATTCGGGCACGGGTCGCTTCGCGGGTGCCGGCGCCGTTGATGATGCTGATCAGCGTTCCTTTGGCGAGACCGGTGTTCCTGGCGATGGCGGCCATGGACCAGCCGGCGGCCGCCAGCGACTGCAGTTGCCGCATGGACTGGGCGCCGTCGATGTAGGTGCCCGGAGGCAGAACCGCGGCAGTGAGGTCGTGGTACGAGATCGCGTTCAGCGCATCCAGCATGCTCTTCCGGACCCGCTGGACGACCCGGCCCTTGGGCCCGCGGATCAGGAATCTGAGCTGGGAGGGAGACACGTGGCACAGTGCGGCGATGGCCGGGACGCTTAGGCCCGCGTCACGCAGGATAAGTAGCCGCTGCCGGGCCGGTTCCGCGGGAGCCCACTGGTGCCGGCGGGTCAGATGGGCTGTCGCCTGGTAGTACACAGTGTTCGCTTCGGTGCAGGGTGCGCAGCGGCATCGGTGGTAGGAGTACATGTCACGGGTGCCGTGATCGTGGGTGGAACGTGGGCAGGCACAAACCGGCAGGGTATCGCGGACAGGGAAAGCGGGCATGGGGCTCATGTGTGCGGCGGTGCGAAGCCGGCTCCCCGGCAAGGCTCAGGCGGGGGAGGGGCCGGCGTAGTCGCGGGCGATCCGGGCGAGTTTGCGGATGTCGAAGATGGCCACGTCCAGGCACTGGGACAGTTCGCCGGCGGCGCCGGTTGTTCCGGTGAGGATTTCCACCGCGTCCAGGTAGGCGTGGGCGATGGCGAGGTGGTGGCGGTGGCCGACGGACCCCGGGGTGCGTTCTTCGCCGGCGCGGTAGGCGACGACGGCTTTGCGGAGCATCTCATGCAGGGGACGGTCGGCGGCGTTCACTGCGGCCCGGTCCGGCAGATCCCGGACGGTGGCCGGAACGGCTCGTTCAGCCAGGGACCGGGCGAGGTCTGTGGCGGGGAAGGCGAGAACGTTCATGAGCGAAATCCTTTACGGGCCGACGGCAGGTGTCTTATCTCCCATGTGTGCGGCGGGTCGCCGGAACGCGCACGGGGCACATACCCGGTATCTATGTCGGCTGTCGGGGGCCGCTCAGGGGAGCTGGCCGGCGAACAGGTCGGCGACCTCGACGTCGAACTCCCGTCGGCGGTGCAACTCGGCCAGGGCCCGGTGATGGAAGGTGTCCAGGTCATCCCCTGTCCCGGTGAGGATCGTCACCGGGTCGGTGGTGTCCGCCTCGAGTCCGGTCCCGTCCAGGGCGCTGACCCAGGACCGGACGGCGGATGCTTCGAGGCCGCCGGAGGATCTCACCGACTGGAGGACGACGACCTCACACGGGTCGCCGGCGCTGTGCCCATCACCCAGCACAAGGGTGCTGGTGAGCCTGTCGGGGGAGCGGATCATGGGCCGATGATTCCAT
>DASWAW010000386.1:0-6626 GCA_036390955.1 Arthrobacter sp. | reverse complement strand
GGCATGGACCACGTCGGACTGGACGCCCCGGACTTCGTCCAGCCGGACCGCAGCATGAGCGCCATCGGAGGCTGAACCACCTGTGAACGTACGTTACTTCGCTGCCGCGCGCGCTGCCGCCGGCGTCGACGAGGAGCGCTTCGACCTCCCCGCGGACGCCACTGTCGCCTCGCTCCTGGAGGCGATCCTCGCCGTCGAACGCCCCGAACCGCCGGCCGGGACGCCGCCGCTGGCGCGGCTGCTGTCCCGGAGCAGCTTCCTGCTCAACGAGGTGGCGGTGCGGAACCGCACAGCCGCAGTGAAGCCGGACGACGTCGTGGACGTGCTGCCGCCGTTCGCGGGCGGCTAGCCGGTATCAGCCGGCACAGCCGCGGTGCCGAGTGCCAGGCCCAGCAGCGCACTCCGGCTCCGGACCCCGCAGGCAGCGAAGACAGCCTTGAACTGGTCCTGCACGGTGTAGGGGCGGATCCGCAGGGCAGCGGCCAGCTCGGCCGTATTGAGTCCCCCGGCGGTGAGTTCCAGCAGCCGGTGCTGCTGCGGGGTCAGGGCGAAGCAGCGGGCGAACACCTCAAGCCGGTCCACCGCCGGGCATTCCTGGATGGTCACCGCCAGCGGAGGCGTTGACCCCGTCCGGCCCTCTTCCATCCGGGTGGAGCGCAGAAGCGCCCAGGCACCGAGGCCGACCGGGACCCGCGACATCGCAGGGCGGGGGTCCACGCCCGCTTCCCTGGCCAGCAGCTGGGCGGCGACATTGAGGACCTCCGCCGGAATGCCCTCATACGGCCGGGGCCCACGCTGCAGCAGCCCCAGCCAGTCGCCGGCCGAGGCCGTCTGCCCCACCACGGCCAGGGTCTCGTCCAGGGTCAGCACCGCCTGCGGCGGCAAGGGCTTCCGGACGGCCGGCCAGGCGGGGCCGCCGGCTTCCGCGTCCCGCCGGCACTGAGCCGCCCGGCCCCGCCGCAGGCCGGCCGCGACCAGCGGAGCGGCCGTGGCGAGGTAGTCGGTCTCCGCCTCGGAAAAGGTGCCTTCGTCCCCCGCACGCCAGAGGTCCAGCCAGCCCCAGCAGCCGTGTTTGTCGGCGAAAACCGCCGACAGCACGTCCGTCACCCCGTAGCGGGCCAGCAGCCCGTTCCAGAGGGGACTTCGCGCCGGCCGGCCGCCCGTGGCCATCAGCAGCGTGGTCGCCGGCCGGGGCAGCCCGATGAGGGCGGTCCAGCGCCCCTCGGCCGTCAGGTACTTGAGCCGGATCAGCTGCGGCAGCTCTTCGGGGCAGGGGATCCTGGCCATCGGTGCGACGCCGGTGGCCGATTCGGGATCCGACAGCGGCCAGGCAAAGGCGCTGAACGGCACCGTCCGGCCCAGTTCCGCAAGCACTCCGCGGCGCAGCTCCCGGTCGTCGAGCACGTCCCGGCAGAGCTGCCCGATGCGTTCCAGACTCCGGCTCAGCGCCCAGCTGGTGGTCATGAATTCAGTATGCACCTGAGTTATTGCCGACTGTATCCGGGCGCGGAATCAGGGGGTCCGGCCTGGCCCGCCCACCAGATTTCTGGGATACCGCACCCTGCCGGGCTGCGCCTAGCGTGGAATATCCCTGCAGACATGGACCAGACAGGGACAGCAAGACGGAAGGATTGAGTGCGATGTACACGTTGCAGATCGAGCACGGGATCAAGGATTTCGGCATGTGGAAAATGGCGTTCGACCGTGATCCGGTCCACCGCGTGGCGTCGGGGGTCACCGCGCACCGGATCAGCCGCCCGGTGGAGGACCCGCACTATGTGGTGGTCGAGCTCGATTTCGAGCAGCGGGCCCAGGCAGAGGCGCTCCTGGCGAACCTCCAGGCGAACGTGTGGAATTCCTCCGCAGCAGCCCCCGCCCTTCAGGGTGCCCCGAAAACCCGGATCCTCGCGTCCGCCTCGTGACATATCTGCGGGCGGCTACGGCGGGCGGCTAGGCGACCGCCAGCGCTTCCCGCACGGTGTCCGCGACCGCGGCGGCGCCTGCCCTCCCCATGATGATCGTGTAGTGGTTGACGTCCGGGATCTCGCGCAGGGTCAGGGCCGGCAGCTTCTCGGCCCACGCATCCAGATATCCGGGTGCGTACAGGCCGCCGGGTTCGTTGAGCAGGCCGCGGGGCGCGCGCAGCACCAGGGTGTCCACCGCGAGCTCATCCAGGCCTTTCAGGAGTGAGGGGCCGCGGCGCAGTTCGGCGGTGTCGTCCGCCATCGCCTGGTAGCGTGTGGCCGGCCGGAGCACCGGTTCCTGGCCGGTGAGGTCGTAGTCGACATACTCCTCCACGAGCGGGCTCCAGTCCGAGTTGAAGGCCGGATGCTGCTTCCAGTAGCTGCGGTAGGCCTCCCGGCTGGGGAAGGTGGCGTTCAGGCGCTCGGCCGCGGGACCGAGCACTGCGGCGACGATTTGCTCGTCGCTGAGTTCCGCCGGCACCTGCAGCGGCAGTCCGCCGTCGACCAGCACGAGGGACCGCACCCGTTCCGGGAACAGGTTCGCGAGGACCACCGAGGCGAAGGCTCCCATCGAATGGCCGACGACGACCACGGGTCCGGTGGTGAGCGCGGCCAGCACGGCCGCGAGGTCCTCGGCGTGCGAGGGCATGCCGTAGGGTGCGGGCAGCGTGTTGCTGCGGCCCCGGCCGCGCAGGTCCGGGGCAATGATCCTGACGCCCGGCAGGGCCGCGGCCAGTTCCGGCCAGGCCTTGTGGGACGCGGTTACGCCGTGCACGGCGAGGATCGTCGGGGCGGCCGGGTCCTCGGGGCCCCAGAGGGCGGTGTGCAGGGTGCCGCCGCGGACCTGGACTTCGGTGGTCCGGTAACTGGCGTTGCTGGCTGCCTGGTTCATGGGGCTGTCCTTTCCTGCGTCGGAGTGCTGCCGGGGTCGGGGGCTGGGCCGGCGGTGCCCGGCGCGGGACTGGCGGTGCCTGGCGCCGGGGCGAGTGCACGTTCGATGAACTGCATCATTTCCTCGAAGACTTCCTCCGGAACATCCGGTCGGGCACCCTGGGCGGGTTCGGCGCCTTCCTCATCCCACAGCACCCAGCGCATGCCGATCAGCTCGCCGATGCCCATCAGGGCCCAGGCCGCCACGGTGGGATCCATCTGCCGGACTTCCCCGCTGAGCTGCGCGGCTTTGAGCCCTTCGATGTAGCCGTTGACGATCCGGGTGTAGTGCAGCCGCAGCGCGCCGGGAGAGACGAATTCGGCCTGCCGGATGATCCGGTACAGCGCGGGGTGTTCCGCCGTGAACTTGAAGAACGCCCGGAACCCGGCGCGCTCGGCGGCAAGCCGGGTCCCGGCCGAGCGGGCGGCCTCCGTCATGGCGTGCCGGACCCGCCGGTTCAGGTCCTCGACGACCTCGTCGAAGATGGCCTGTTTGCCCTCGAAGTACAGGTAGAAGGTGCCGAGGCCGACGCCGGCCTCCTCCGTGATCTTCACGATCGAGGCCTCGTGGTAGCCCACCGAGGCGAACACCGTCTCGGCGGCCTGCAGCAGCTTGGCCCGGGTGCGGGTGCCCCTCGCAGTGCGGGGTGCGGCACTCACCGCCGGCTCCCGTCCGCGGGCAGGGCGGCTGCGGCGCGGCCCTGGCCGCCGTCTGGCGTCGGCCCGTCCGGGTTCGGTCCGTCCGGCGTCGGCCCGTCCAGCTGCTGCCGGAGCCGGGCACGCAATACCTTGTTCAGCGCCGTGCGGGGCAGCGCCGCGACGGTCTCGATCCGCGAGGGAACCTTGAAATGTGCCAGCTGGGAAGCGCAGTGCTCCAGGAGTTCCTGCTCGTCCGTGGCCACGCCGGGTCGGATCACCACGAAGGCGACGCCGGTTTCGCCCCAGCGCACGTCCGGCACGCCGACGACGGCGGCCTGCGCCACCGCCGGGTGGGCCAGCAGCACGGCCTCGACCTCGGCCGGGGCCACGTTCTCGCCGCCGGAAATGTAGATGTCCTTGAGCCGGTCCACCACCTTGATGTAGCCGTCGGCGTCGCGCTCCACCAGATCCCCGGTCCGCAGCCACCCCCCGACGAGGACAGCGGCCGTGGCGGCGGGGTCGCGGAAGTACCCGGCGAAGACCCCCGGGCCGCCCACCAGCAGTTCCCCGGAGGCGGCGCCGTCCAGGATTTCCCCGGTCACCGGATCGGACACCGCGACGGCGACATGCGGGTACGGCTTGCCCGAGTACCCCACCATCCGGACGGCATCCTCGTTGGCCAGGCACAGCACATTCGGTGATGCCTCGGTCAGCCCATAGCCCTGGCTCAACGCCACTCCCCTGCGGTGCCAGATCCGCAGCAGCGGCGCCGGCATGGGCGCCCCGCCGACCACGGCGTGCCGGAGGCTGCCGAGCTCCGCGGAGGCAAAGTCGGGGTGTTCGGCAAGCATCAGGTACTGGGTGGGGACGCCCATCAGCATGGTCACGCCCCGCTCGGCGATCAACTGCAGGACCCGGCCGGGTTCGAAGCCACGTTCCAGCACAACGGTCGCGCCGGTCCACCAGGCCAGAAGCGGCTGGATGTTCCAGCCGCCGACGTGGAATTGCGGCAGCACCGCCAGTACGACGTCAGTGCTGCCCAAATCCATCGTCCGGGACAGCGAGAGGTTGGTCCAGAAGCAGTTGGCGTGCGTCAGCACGGCGGCTTTGCTGGCCCCCTCGGTGCCGGACGTGAAGATCATCAGGAGTGCGTCGTCGTCGCGCACTTCCCTGGCTGCTTCCAGCGGGAAAGTGTCGGGCCGGCCGGCACCCGCACCGGGCACCGCTGCCGGCAGCCGCCGGGACGGCGGGGGCACCGACTTTTCAATGCCCCCGGGGCCCAGCGCCGCGGTCCGGGGCCGGTGCGCGAGCTGCGTGCACGCCGCCGCGGCGAGCGAATCGAGTTCGTCCTCAACGAGGAGCAGCTGGGGGTCGGCGAGCTCGAGCTGCACGGAGAGTTCCTTCGCGGCGAGCCGCCAGGACAGCGGTACCAGGACCAGCCCGGCCTTGGCGCAGGCGAAGAAGGCCACCACGTGGTCGGAGCTGTTCCCGGTCAGGGTCGCGATCCGGTCCCCGGTGGCGTAACCGGCAGCCTTCAGCGCCGCGGCGAGGCCCGCTGCCCGGCGTTCCAGCTCGCCGTAGCTCAGCGTGCAGCCGCGGTCGTCGACCGCGATCCGCTGCGGGGTGGCGAGGCTCCGGTCGGTGGTCCAGCGGCCCAGGGTATGCAGTCCGTCCGTCCGGGCGGGACCGGTTGTGCTGCTCATGCTGATTCCTCCAGGATGTCGCGGGACGCCGCGGTGCTGTGACCGGCGGCAGCGTGGCCGCCGGTGCTGTCACTTCCGGCACTGTCACCGGCACCAGTGCCACGGCGCCGGTTGCGGCGCTGGGCGAGCCGCTGCGCGGTGCCCGTCAGGCCGCCGGGCAGGAAGAGCACCACGAGGATAAACAGGGTGCCCAGGATGAACAAGGGTTCAGACAACGGTACCCGCAGGATGTCCGGCAGTGCGGCGATGGCGTCGGAGTTCGCGAGGGTCGTAAGGCGCTGGTCCAGGATGGTGTAGAACACGCCGCCGATCACGGCGCCCCAGCGCGAACCGACGCCGCCCAGGACCACCATGACGAGCAGGGTGATGGTCAGGTCGGCGGACATGGCGCGCGGCACGGCGCCGCTCTGCAGCAGCAGGAACACCATGCCGATGATGCTCACCAGGATGGCGGAGACCACGAAGATCAGCAGCTTCACCAGGTAGGGCTGCAGGCCCAGGACGCGGACGCGGAGTTCGTTCTCGCGGACCGCTGCCGCGACGTGGCCGGCACGGGAGGACTGCACCCAGGTGACGACGATGAAGACGGCCACGAGCACGGCCAGGGCCAGCCAGTAGAGGTTGCGGGTATTGACCACGCCGACGAGGAAGTCGGGCAGGTTGTCGGTGCGCAGCGTGAGGCCTTCGTCTCCGCCGGTGCTGCCCTCGGGGTTGCGGCCCACGATCACGGAACCGGCCTGGGCGAACGCGAGCGTGACCATGGCGAAGGGGATGCCGCTGACCCGCAGGCTGATGCTGCCCACCACATGGGCCAGCACGATCACGATCAGCAGGGTCAGGCCCATCGCGGGCAGCAGCGGGATGTCCAGGTTCTGCAGGATGATCGCCAGCCCGTAGACGCCGGCGCCGAAGTACAGGGCATGGCCGAAGGAAAGCAGCCCGGCGACGCCCAGCAGCAGGTGGTAGGTCAGGGCCGCGGCGGCCATCAGCATGCACATGGCGAGCAGCTGCAGGGATCCCGGTGTGTACGTCGGGCCGGGCAGCACGCCGGGCAGGGACAGGTTGAGCAGCGGCAGCAGGACCAGCAGCACCAGTCCGGCGGCACCGGCGGCGCCGCCGGCGATCGTCCGGCGGGTCAGGCGCGGCCGGGCCGGCGGGTTGGAGCCGCCGGCGGGCGCTGTCGGGCGGGGCCCCGCCGGGCCGCCGGGCGTGCCGTCGGCTGTGCTGCGGGCGCCCGTGCTGTTGGTGTCGGCGGCGTCGGTATCGGTGGTCATGAGGTTCTCCCGAGCAGGCCGGAGGGACGGAACAGCAGCACGAGCGCCAGGGCCAGCACCACGACGAAGTCGCCGGTGCCGCCGAGGTAGAAATTGGCGAACTGCTGCAGGACGGC
>DASWAW010000385.1:0-3157 GCA_036390955.1 Arthrobacter sp. | reverse complement strand
CCGGTCCAGGTCGTGGCCGGCGTCGATGGCCTTCTGCTTCTCGTCGTCGCTGGTGGGCCACAGCCGGCCCTGGATCACGCCGCCGAGGGACTTGATGGCGCAGGCCGAGACGATGCCTTCCGGCGTGCCGCCGATACCCATAAGGGCGTCGACTCCGGTGCCGGCACGCGCGGCTGCGATGGCGCCGGCGACGTCGCCGTCCATGATGAATTTGGTGCGGGCACCGGCTTCGCGGATTTCCTCCACGAGCCCCCGGTGGCGGTCCCGGTCCAGGATCATCACGTTGAGCTGGTTGACCTTGACGCCTTTGGCCTTGGCGATCAGGTGCAGGTTCTGCTTGACCGGCAGGCGCAGGTCGACCATGTCGGCGGCTTCAGGTCCGGTGACGAGCTTCTCCATGTAGAAGACCGCGGAGGGGTCGAACATGGAACCGCGCTCGGCGACAGCCAGGACGGCGAGGGCGTTGTTGATGCCCAGTGCTGCCAGGCGGGTGCCATCGATCGGGTCAACGGCGACGTCGCATTCGGGACCGGTGCCGTCACCGACGTTCTCGCCGTTGAAGAGCATCGGCGCTTCGTCCTTCTCGCCCTCACCGATGACAACAACACCGTTGAAGTGCACGGTCTGAAGGAAAGAGCGCATGGCGTCGACGGCGGCGCCGTCGGCCTTGTTCTTGTCCCCGAACCCGACCCAGTGGCCGCCGGCGATGGCGGCGGCTTCGGTGACGCGGACCAGTTCCAGAGCAAGGTTGCGGTCCGGCTCGTCGATGCCGACGGCGAGGGACGGGGAAAGCGTGGAGTACTTCTGGGTCATTGGCGCTGGTGTCACGTGAACCTCTTCTTCGAGTGGGGATCATTGAAACCGCCCGGACAGGATCAATCCGTCGCGGTGATTCGTTTGTTTGTGATCTCGTCTGTAACTGATCATAGTCGCGGTGGAAAGCCGCGTCTTGGAATGACCATTCCGTGAAACGGCCCGCCCCGGCCCGGCCCTGTCCGGCCCGGCTCCGCCGAATGTGAGATCGGCCCGGAATGGGCGACTATAGAGGGGTGAGTGAATTGCAGGAAACACCCCCCGCCGCCCCAGCCTCCGCCGCCGGCGCCGCCGGCCAGGAAGCGCCCGGCGCGTCCGGCGGGACGCCCGTCAAGCCCGTCCTGAGCGCCGGAGCGGCCAAGCGCGCGAACGCCTCGGTGATCGGGATGATCATCGCGCTGGTCCTGAGCATCGCCGCTTTCCTGCCGATCGTGCTGATGAACCCCTCGCCCAAGACCGATGGCTACCGGCCCAACATCAACGTCGGCGCCGTCGCGCAGAACGCCGCCGGTGTGGCGGGATTCACACCCGCGGCCCCGGATACCGGCGACACATTCCATGCAAATTACGCCCGCTGGGAGTCCGGCACGGGCAGCGGGGTCCCCACCTGGGAGGTCGGCTACCTCACCCCCAAGGAGTCCTTCATCGCCCTGGTGCAGACGCGGCAGTCCAATCCCACCTGGCTGCTGCAGCAAGTGAAGAGCGCGCCCGTCACCGGCACCCGCAGCGCCGGCGGACGTGAATGGGAACTCCGCGACACCGGCAAGGGCGAGAAGAGCATGGTGCTCCTGGACGCCGGCGGCTCCACCGTTATCCTCACCGGGCCCGCCCAGCTGGACGAATTCACGTCGCTGGCAGCCGCTGTCGTGAAGGACCTCGAGAGAGGGGCCCGCCCGGCGGGCAGCGCGTCACCCGGGAGCACCACGGAAGCAACAGTTTCACCCTCAGCCGTCCCTTCGCCGTAAGGTAAAGCCGTGGCCACTTATCTCACTCCCGCCCTTGCCTGGCGCCGTCTCCGCGAGGGCAACGAACGTTTTGTTTCCGGCGAATCGTCCCATCCCAACCAGGACGCGTCCCGCCGGTCCTCCCTGGTGGAGAACCAGCACCCCTTTGCGGTGATCTTCGGCTGCTCGGACTCACGCCTGGCCGCCGAAATCATCTTCGACCTGGGTCTGGGCGACGCCTTTGTGGTCCGCACCGCGGGCCATGTGATCGACGACGCCGTGCTCGGCTCGCTCGAATACAGCGTCAGCGTTCTCTCGGTGCCGCTGATCGTCGTCCTGGGGCACGACAGCTGCGGGGCGGTCACGGCCACCAAGAAAGCGATGGAGACCGGAGAGATGCCCGTGGGTTTTATGCGCAGCCTCGTGGAACGCATCACACCCTCGGTGCTGACCTCGCTGCGCAACAACCAGCACGAGGTCAACGAGATGGTCGTCGAAAACGTCAAACAGACCTCGCAGCGGCTAGTGGACAGCTCACGGGTGATTTCCGAGGCTGTCGGGAGCGGCCGGGCAGCAGTGATCGGGCTCGCCTACAGCCTGGCCGATGGCCGGGCGGACCTCGTTTCCGGAATCGGCGAGCTCTAGGTTCACGCAGCGGCGAAGTAGCAAGCCCTTCACGGTTTTCGATGGAACGCCTCCGCCCAATAAGCTAGCCCCATGACTTCCACAGAAGAGTTGAACACCGAAGAGTTCCGCATTGAACACGACACGATGGGCGAAGTCCGGGTCCCCGTGAACGCCCTGTACCGTGCCCAGACGCAGCGTGCCGTCGAAAACTTCCCGATCTCCGGCAAGACCCTGGAACGCGCCCACATCGAAGCCCTCGCCCGGGTCAAGAAGGCCGCTGCCCAGGCCAACGCGGAACTGGGAGTGCTCGACGGCGAGCTCGCCCAGGCGATCGCGGATGCTGCCGATGAGGTCGCCACCGGCAAGTACGACGGCGACTTCCCGATCGACGTGTTCCAGACCGGCTCGGGTACCTCGTCCAACATGAACACCAACGAGGTCCTCGCCGAACTCGCGACCCGCGCGCTCAAGGCCGCCGGCAGCGACAAGGTGGTCCACCCCAACGACCACGTCAACGCCTCGCAGTCCTCCAACGACGTGTTCCCCACCTCGGTCCACGTGGCCGCCACGTCCGCACTGATCAACGACCTGATCCCGGCGCTGGGCTACCTCGCGGAATCCCTGGAGCGCAAGGCCGTCGAGTTCAAGGACGTCGTGAAGTCCGGACGCACCCACCTCATGGATGCCACCCCGGTGACGCTGGGCCAGGAGTTCGGCGGCTACGCCGCGCAGGTCCGCTACGGAGTCGAGCGCATCAACGCCTCCCTGCCCCG
>DASWAW010000384.1:0-1820 GCA_036390955.1 Arthrobacter sp. | reverse complement strand
GACCGCGGCTATCCTAAAGACTGCCGGGACACCGCTTTTCGAGTCCACTATCCCGGCCCAGAGAGGCGTGCCATGAACGAGAAGCTCCACCTCACCCCGGAGGATGAATTCCCGGAGGACCTCAGCAAGGTAGGGGACAAGGAGCTGCAGGTCCTGGACAGCCAGGTCCAGCGGCAGCTGGACCACGAGTATGTGGCCGAGGGCGAACCGAATCCGGAGACCGAGTTCAGGCACTACGACCTTGACGAGGAGTTCAGCGAGCGGGACAAGCGCGATGTCTGACAGGCGGAATTCTGTCAGTATGCTTACTGGATGCTGACAGAGCCCGCCAGGAGCACGCCCGAACGCTTCGAGATTGAGGCAGCGGGCCAACTTGGCCACGTATTTGTCTCCAAGAGGCCGGCCGCTTTCGTCTCCACAAGTCCGGCCGCCCCCGCGCCGGTCCGGGCCGCCGTCGTACTCATCCACGGAATCGGCGCTTCGCACCGCTATCTCCGCAAACTTCACGGGCTGCTGGCAGAATCCGTTGACACCTACTCGATCGACCTGCCCGGATTCGGCGCCACGCCCCGGCCGGAGGGGACCCTCCCGGTCGCGGACCACGCAGCCTATCTCCTCGGCGCCCTCGAACAACTCGGGGTCCTGGAGTTCGTGCTCGTCGGGCACTCGATGGGCAGCCAGTTCGCGATCGAGGCTGCACTGCAACAACCGGGCCGGGTTTCCCGGCTGGTCCTGATGGGGCCGGTGGTCGATCCGCAGCGCCACACCGTGGCGCAGCAGGCCCTGGCCCTCGGGCGGGACAGCCTGTTCTTCGAGAGCCCCTCCTCGAACGCCCTCGTCTTCACGGACTATCTACGCTGCGGCCCGACCTGGTACCTGAAAACCCTGCGCGTCATGATGGGCTACCCGACGGAACAGCGGATCACCGGAGTCACGGCGCCGGTCCTCGTCGTCCGCGGCGCCAACGACCCGGTCGCCTCCCTTGACTGGTGCCGACGTCTGGTTGCAAGCACGGCCACGGGGCAACTCCTCGAAGTCCAAGGCACCGGGCACGTGGTGCAACACAACCGTTCGGTGGAAGTGGCAGGAGCCATTCTGGACTTCGCCCGGATCGGCCCGGCGGCCCAGGAGACTCCCCAGGAGCGCCCGGCATGAACAGGGTCCTGCAGGCCGCCGGCTGGTGGGCCCAGGACTACCTCTACGCCGCAGGCCGGCAGCTCCTCGGCGCCGTCTCCCGGACCAGGCCGGAGCAATTCCTTGGCGGGCCCGGCCGGCCCGTCGTCGTGATCCCGGGAGTCTACGAGGACTGGCGCTTTATGCTGCCCCTGGTCCAGCGGCTCCACGAGGCAGGCCACCCGGTGCATGTGCTGACCCTGCTGCACCGGAACCGGCTCGCAGTGCCCAAGGCCGCCGATCTGATTGCCGGCTACATCCGCGATCATGACCTCTCCGACGCGATGATCGTCGCCCACAGCAAAGGCGGACTGATCGGCAAATTCGTGATGATGCAGCTGGACCCGGAACGCCGCATAGCCGGCATGGTGGCGGTCTGCTCGCCATTCTCCGGATCGCGCTACGCCTCCTTCATGCTGCTGCCGAGCCTGCGCGCCTTTTCGCCGCGGAGTGCCGTCACCAGGCAACTCGCCCGCGAGGAACGCATGAATGAGCGCATCACCTCGGTTTACGGGCTCTTTGACCCGCACATTCCCGAAGGCAGTGTGCTGCCGGGCGCCCGGAATATCCAGCTGGACACCGCGGGCCACTTCCGGATCCTGGCCCACGAGGACACGATCCGCACGATCCTGGCCGCGACCGCCGCG
>DASWAW010000383.1:0-3028 GCA_036390955.1 Arthrobacter sp. | reverse complement strand
GTGGCGAGGCTCGCCGGCGAGTGGGGCTTCGACGGCCTGGAGATCGCCTGCTGGGGCGACCACCTGGACCCGCAGCGAGCCGTCGAGGACGACGCCTACGTCCAGAACCGGCTGGACATCCTGGACAAGCACCGGCTCAAGGTCCACGCAATCGCCAACCATCTCACCGGACAGGCCGTCTGTGACGACCCGATCGACGAGCGCCACGAAGGCATTCTTCCAGCCTCCGTGTGGGGCGACGGCGACGCTGAAGGGGTCCGCTCCCGTGCCGCCGAGGCCATGAAGACCACGGCACGTGCGGCCGCCAAACTGGGCGTCAACACCGTCACGGGCTTCACCGGATCCTCGATCTGGAAATGTGTCGCCATGTTCCCGCCCGCCTCGGACGCAATGATCGAGCGCGGTTACCAGGACTTCGCCGACCGCTGGAACCCGATCCTCGACGTCTTCGACGAGGAAGGGGTCCGGTTTGCCCTTGAGGTCCACCCGTCCGAAATCGCCTACGACTACTGGACCGCCAAACGCACCCTCGAGGCCATCGGGCACCGGGAGAACTTCGGCCTGAACTTCGACCCCTCGCACTTCATCTGGCAGGACTTGGACCCTGTTATGTTCCTCCAGGACTTCGCCGAGAAGATCTTCCACGTCCACGTCAAGGAGTCCGTCCGTCAGCTCAACGGCCGCAATGGCCGGCTCGGTTCCCACCTTCCCTGGGCCGACCCGCGCCGCGGGTGGGACTTCGTCACGGCCGGCCATGGCGACGTCAATTGGGAGCCGATTTTCCGAACGCTTAACGCCATCGGATATCAGGGACCCACCAGCGTCGAATGGGAAGACGCCGGCATGGACCGCCTGGTCGGCGCGCCGCAGGCCCTCGCACTGGTCAAGGATCTAGCCACGATCACACCCCCCGTGGCCGCGTTCGATGCGGCCTTCGCCGCCCGCTGAGCCGGGCACGGCCATCACTAACCAACAACAGAGGAACCCCATGACAATCAACCACAAAACCGCCCTCGTGGTGCGCGGCGGCTGGGACGGGCACCAGCCCGTTGAAGCCACCGAGGAATTCATCCCGTACCTGGAAGCCAACGGCTACCAGGTCCGCGTGGAGGAATCACCCAAAATCTATGCCGACGCCGACTACATGGCCGGTGTGGACCTGATCATGCAGTGCATGACCATGTCCACCATCGAAAAAGACGAATTTGAGGGGCTTCGGGCCGCCGTCGAAAACGGCACCGGCCTCGCCGGCTGGCACGGCGGCATCGCGGATTCCTACCGCGACACGTCGGACTACCTGCACCTGATCGGCGGCCAGTTTGCCTGCCACCCGGGGAAGCACCCGGACGAACGGACGGGCGGGCAGCCCGACAACTACGTCCCGCACACCGTCAACATGCTCCCGGCGGCAGCGGACCATCCCATCACTGCCGGCCTCGGTGACTTCGACCTGGTGACCGAACAGTACTGGGTACTCGCCGACGACTACATTGACGTCCTGGCCACCACCACCCAGAAAGTCCGGGAATGGGACCCGTGGCACCGGGAGGTCACGTCGCCGGCGATCTGGACCCGGCAATGGGGCAGGGGCAAGATCTTTGTCTGCACCCCCGGGCACCGCGTCGAAATCCTCCAGGACAGCAATGTCCGCACCATCATCGAAAGGGGCCTGCTGTGGGCAAGCCGGTAAACATTGGAATCATTGGCTGCGGAGCCATCATCGCCCAGTATCTGGCGAACTTCCGCCGTCTCGAGGACATCAACCTCGTCGCCGTCGCTGACCTGGACCCCGCCCGGGCGCAGGCGGTGGCCGACTCGTACGACGGCGTCCGGGCACTCACGGTCGATGCTCTCCTGGCCGCCGACGACGTCGAGCTCGTCCTGAACCTGACCATTCCCGCAGCCCACGCCGAGATCGCCCTGCGCGCCATCGCCGCCGGCAAATCCGTGTACGGCGAGAAGCCCCTCGCGGCAACGGTGGCGGAGGCGCGGCAGGTGCTGGACGCCGCGCGGACAGCCGGCGTCGCGGTCGGCTGTGCCCCGGACACCGTGCTCGGCACCGGGATCCAGACCGCCCGGAAGGCGATCGACGACGGGCTCATCGGCAGACCCATCTCCGCGACCGCCACCATGGTCACGCCCGGTCACGAGCGCTGGCACCCGAACCCGGACTTCTACTACCAGCCCGGCGGCGGGCCGCTCCTGGACATGGGACCGTACTACGTCTCGGCGCTGGTCACCCTGCTGGGTCCGGTGGTCTCGGTGATCGGGGTTGCCAGCCACACCCGCGACGAGCGGACCATCGGCTCGGGCGCACGCGTTGGCCAGATCGTGCCGGTGGCGATCGATACCCACGTCACTGGCGTCCTTGTCCACGCCTCGGGGGCCTTGTCCACGCTGGTGATGAGCTTCGACGCGGTGAAGACCAAGAGCGCCAACATCGAAGTCCACGGCGAGCACGGCTCCCTGACCGTCCCGGACCCCAACCATTTCGCAGGCGACGTGCAGCTCTTCGTCCTCGGTGCGGATGACTGGGAAACCCTTCCCGTCTCCGCCGGCTACGAGGACTCGGGGCGGGGCTTCGGCATCGCAGATCTCGTCCGCACCCCTGCCGGCCAGGAGCCCAGGGCAGGCGGCGCCCTGGCCTTCCACGCCCTGGACGTGATGGAGTCCTTGCTGGAGTCGGCCCACACAGGCGCGCCCGTCAGGATCGACAGCACGGCAGCGCGCCCCGCTCCGGTGGAGCTCGCCACCATTGCGGCGCCTGCCCTGGCGGTCACCTCGTAGCGCCCGCCCGGCGGAGCGGCCGACGGCGGGAGGTTCCGCCGTCGTCCGCTCACTGCTGGCGCCCGCAGCGGCGCCGGTGATGCGTGTCAGTATTAGTGGCGACGGAGACGCCCGTAAATCCTCATTGTGGTGGCGGCGGAACTGGGCCACCATGAGCGTATGGATGCTGAAACACCTAAGGCGGCGGAACTGAGCCTTCCCCAGGCCTTCCTGCTGCTGGCAACGAACGACTTGGACGGAA
>DASWAW010000382.1:0-1626 GCA_036390955.1 Arthrobacter sp. | reverse complement strand
GCGATCAGCATGGATTTTCGGCGCACCCGGGTCATCAGGGACATGCCGACAATGACGGCGGCCACGGAGGTGACTCCGTTGACGACGTTGGCGAGCAGGGCTCCCTTGTCCCCGAAGCCGGAGCTGGAGAGGATCGAGGTGCCGTAGTACATGATGGCGTTGACGCCGCTGATCTGGTTGATGACCGCCATGCCCAGTCCCACCACAAAGATCCTGCGGATCCACGGCACGGTGAGGTCGCGGAAGGTTCCGAGTTTGGATTGGTAGTCTTCCCGGGCCGCCTGCCGCACCTCATCGAATTCCGTGGAGACATCGGCCGGGGCGCGGGTCTTGCGCAGCACTTCGAGGACCTCGCCGAAGCGTCCGGCCGAGGCCAGCCAGCGGGGGCTTTCGGGCAGGACCAGCATGCCGAACCAGAGCACGACGGCGGGCAGTGTTGCGATGACCAGCATCCAGCGCCACACCTGGGAGGCCTCGGGGAAGGCGTTGCCCAGGACGGCGTTGAACGTAAATGCCAGGAACTGGCCCGTGACGATCATGAGTTCGTTCTGCGTGACGATCCGGCCGCGTTGGGCCGCCGGTGACATTTCCGCGAGGTACACCGGCACGATCACCGAGGCCCCGCCGACTGCCAGGCCCAGGACGGTCCGCGCCGCGACCAGCAGCTCCGTCGTGGGGGCGAGGGAACAGGCGATGGTGGCGACGGCGAAGATCAGTGCCAGCGCCATGATCGTCTTGCGGCGGCCAAAACGGTCGGACAGCCGGCCGGCGGTGATGGCACCGAACGCCGCGCCGAACAGCAGGGTCGAGGTGACCAGGCCCTCGGTCAGCGGTGTCAGCCCGAGGTCGCGCTGCATAAACGGCAGTGCCCCGTTGATGACGCCGGTGTCGTAGCCGAAGAGCAGGCCGCCGAAGGTCGAGAACAGCGCGACCTTCCGCATGAATCCCTTGGGGTTCGCGGGGGCACCGGCGGGGCGGGCGGCACTCGCCGGGCCTCCCGGGGACGGGGTCGAATCACTGGAGAGGGTGTTTTCAACTTGCTGCATAGGGCGGCCGCTACCGGGCTTTTTCGATGTAGTTGTTCATCGTGTCCAGCTGGTAGCGGGAGACCTCGGCGGCGTTGTCGTCCTCGGCGAAGACGCTGGAGACCATCACGGTGTCCTCGCGGTCGAGGAAGCCGATTTCCTTGAGGCCGCCGAAGAACTCATCCCAGTTGACGTCGCCGTCGCCGATCTTCAGGTGCTGGTGCACCCGGACCGGGTTGCCGGGCGGGTTGGTGATGTAGCGCAGCCCGTGCGAGGCGTGGTGGTCCATGGTGTCGGCGACGTGGACCAGCCGGAGCTTGTCCCCCGCGGCGCGCATGATGTCCAGCGGCGCGTTCTGCATGTGGAAACTGTGGGAGGCGACGTAGACCAAGCCGACGTTCTTGGAGTTCAGGCCGCGGATCACCCGGATCGCGGCCAGGCCCTCCTCGACGAAGTCGTCCGGGTGCGGGTCGATCAGCAGGTCGATGCCTTCGCGTTCGATGATCGGCAGCAGCTCCTCCATGGAGCGGTAGAACGCGCGCTCGGATTCCTCGGCTTTTTCCGGGCGTCCGCTGAATTCGGTGTTCATGGTGCTGACGCC
>DASWAW010000381.1:0-6950 GCA_036390955.1 Arthrobacter sp. | reverse complement strand
CCGGAGGAGCGCCACGGCAACACCTTCACGCTGGTCCATGAGCGCTTTGAGCAGGTGGGCGGGTTCGAGCTGGGGATTGCCCGCCGTCGAGGCGTTCATGGCGGCTGCCGCAAGAGCCTCCTGGCTCTTGGTGGTGAATTTCGCGTCCAAAGAGAGCTCCTTCCGGGAACATGCTGGTCTTAAAGTTGAGTGTACTCCGCTCAACTTTGCCTTGGGTCGCTTTGGCTCAATGTTTGCCGACAGCGAAACGGCTGTCTAGGGCCGGAGTCCCCCGCGGGCGCTCCACCTGCCCCGGGGGGGACATGCTCTCCGCACCCGTGGGCCACTGGACATAATGCCACTATGCGCACTGGCCGGGCCCGGGACTGGACATGTCCCGCGGCACGGGCGGCCCCAGGAGTGGACATGCCCTCCGCTGCCGTGGGCCACTGGACACAATGCCACCATGCTCACCGGCCTGGCCCGGGGCTGGACATGTCCCCTGCGGGAACGGGAGCGGGAGTGACGGCCCCACGGGTCCCCTGTCCCGTTAAACCATTTCGACGGTCGGCTCCCCCAAGGAGCCGACCGTCGAATGATGGGTGCCGGTCCGATGTCGGCGGACCAGCTCCGTGGAGCGGCCGAGGGGACCGCTCCTGCAGGGAATTTCGCTGTTCATGCATCTTGTCACAAACATGACAAGTTTGTCACGCGCCTTTTGGAGGTCTGCCGTGGGTAGTCTTTTGATCATGGATGAGACAGCGGGAGCGCAGCACCACACCACCCAGTCCATTTTTCTGGACAAGGAGCATCCCGCCGCCTGGCGGGCGCTCAACGGCCTGGGCCTGAAAGCCAAGGAGGCCGCCGATGAGGCCGGGCTGGACCGGACGCTGATCGAGCTGTTGAATGTCCGCATCTCCCAGATCAACGGCTGCGCGTACTGCCTGGACCTGCACGTGGGTGACGCCGTGAAGAACGGCGAATCGGCCCAGCGCCTTGCCGTCCTCCCGGCCTGGCGGGACACGGACCTGTTCACCGAGAAGGAACGCGCGGCGCTCACCCTGGCCGAGGCCATCACCAACATCTCGGACGCCCGTGCCCGGGAGCACGACGGCGCCGCCGCCAGGAGACACCTCACGGACGGGGAATTCTCCGCGATCAGCTGGCTGGTAATCACCATGAACGCCTTCAACCGGGTCTCGATCGTCAGCCAGCACCCCATCCGCAAGGACCGCGGGGAGCCCGGCACATCCGGCCGCCGTCAGGCCGGGTAGATCGACACGGCCGCCGCCTTGACCACGAAATAGACTTCCAGGCCGGGCGCCAGCCCGAGGTCCGCGGAGGCGGCAGGGGTCACGTCCGCCGACAGCTCGCCGGCCCGGACCCGGATCTGGTCCCCGTGCGGCTCCAGGTCGGTGACCGTGACGCGGAACGAGTTCCGCGGGCTGCCGTGCGCCTCGCTGAGGAACACCGACACGGCCGACGGCGGGAACGCCGCCACGCCAGCCTGCCCGGCGACGAGCGGGGCGTCGTGCTGACCCGCGAACTCGAGGCCCTCGGCGGACCGGATCCCGGCATGCGTCACGGTCCCGGAGACCAGGTTCAGCCCGGCCAGTCCCGCGGCGAAGCGGCTGCGCGGCCGCCGGAGCACTTCGCGGGTGGGCCCGTCCTCGGTGATCCGGCCGTCCTCCATCACGATCACCCGGTCCGCGAGCATGTAGGCGTCCAGGACGTCATGGGTGACGATGATGGCGCGCCGCCCGGCCAGCACCCGCTTGAGCAGCCGCCGCAGCAGCGGAGCCGCGTGGATGTCCAGCGCGGAGAGCGGCTCATCCAGCAGCAGGACCTCCGGGTCCACGGCCAGGGCGCGCGCGGCCGCCACGCGCTGCGCCTGCCCGCCGGACAGCTCCCCGGGCCGCCGGGCGGCGAGGTCGCCGGCGTCGACCTCGGCCAGCCACCGCCGGGCGGTCTCACGGGCCTCCGCTTTGGGCACCCCCACGCTCCGGGGCCCGAAGGCGACGTTTTCGAGCGCACTCAGGTGCGGAAAAAGCAGGGGATCCTGGGCCAGCAGCGCCGTCCCGCGGCGGTGCGGCGCGGTCCAGGTGTGCACGCCCGCGCCGAGCTCGAACAGGACCCGGCCGTTCACTTCGGCCCGGCCGCTGTCCGGGCGGAGCAGCCCGGCGATCACGGAGAGCAGGGTGGACTTCCCGGCCCCGTTCGGCCCGAGCACGGCCACCGTCTCGCCGGGCGCCAGGCTCAGCGAGACCTCGAAGCGGCGGGCGGCGAGGGCGGCGTCGAAAGTAAACGTCATGGCGCCACGCTCCCATGATTGCCAGCGTTGCCGGCGCTGCGGGCCGGCCTGCTGCCCGAGCCGGCCGGCGCGGGACCCCGGTAGGAGAGCCCGACGACGACGACCGCCACCACGACCAGCAGCAGGGACAGGGCGACGGCGGCGTCGGCGTCGGTCTCGCGCTGCAGGTAGATTTCCAGCGGCAGGGTGCGGGTGACGCCCGGCAGGCTTCCGGCGAAGGTGAGGGTGGCGCCGAATTCGCCCAGGCTCCGGGCGAAGGAGAGCACGGCCCCGGACGCGAGCCCGGGCAGGACCAGCGGGAGGGTGACGCGGCGCAGCACGGTGGTGGGGCGCGCGCCGAGCGTTGCGGCCACGGCCTCGTACCGGCTTCCGGCCGACCGGAGGGCGCCTTCGAGGCTGACCACGAGGAACGGCAGGGCCACGAAGGTCTGGGCGAGCACCACCGCCGTCGTCGAGAACGCGATCTGGATGCCGGCAACTTCGAGGCCCCTGCCCAGGAGGCCCTGGCGGCCGAAGGCGTAAAGCAGTGCGATGCCGCCCACCACCGGGGGCAGGACGAGCGGAAGCAGGACGAAGGAACGCAGCAGCCGCTGGCCCGGGAAGTTGCCGCGGGCCAGCACCAGGGCCAGCGGCACGCCGAACAGCACGCACAGCACCGTGCTCGCGAAGGCGGTGCGCAGGCTCAGGCCGAGGGCCGTGAGGGACGCTTCGGACGTGACCAGCGGGATGAACTGCGGCCAGTTGACCCTGGCCACCATGGCCGCGAGCGGGAGGAGCACCAACAGCGCCCCGACGGCGGCTGTCGCCTGGACCCAGCGCGGAATCCCGCTGTAGGCGCTGTCCCTCGGGCGTTTCATCCGGCCCCGGGGGCGCCGAAGCCGGCCTCGCCGAGGAGCTGCCGGCCTTCGGGTCCCGTGACGGTCGCAATGAAGGCGGCGGCCAGGTCCTTGTTCCTGCTGGTCCGCAGCGCGGCGATCGGATAGGTGTTCACGGCCTTGGCGGATTCGGCGAAGGGGACTTCCTTCACCTTGGCTCCGGCCGTTTTGACGTCCGTGACATAGACCAGCCCGGCGTCGGCCTCTCCGGAGATGACCTTGCCCAGGACATCGGTCACGGACGATTCCTCACTCACCGGCTTCAGGGTGATGCCGGTTTCCTTCTCGAGTGTTTTTGTGGCCGCCCCGCACGGAACCTGGCCGGCGCAGATGACGGTCTTCACGCCGGGCCGGGCGAGGTCCCCGAAGGAGCTGACCGCCGCGGGGTTGGCCGGGGGGACGGCAATGGTCAGCACGTTGCTGGCGAAGTCCCGGGGTGATCCCTCCAGCAGCGACGCGTCGGAGACCTTGGCCATGTTCTTCGTGTCGGCGGAGGCGAAGACATCCGCCGGGGCCCCCTGGCTGATCTGGGTGGCGAGGTCGGAGGAGCCCGCGAAACTGAGGTTCACGGTGGTTCCCGGGTGACCGGCCTCGAACTGCTCGGCGAGCGCCGTGAAAGGGGCCTTGAGGGAGGCCGCGGCGAAAACCGTGACAGTCTTGCCTGCGCCGCCGTCCCCGGCGGCCGCGCCGCAGGCGGCGAGCGCCGCGGTCAGCGTTCCTGCCGCCAGCAGGGCACCCGCCTTCAGGACGGCTCTCATATGACGCCCTTGCCTCTGGGGGTTTCGATGATCACCGTGGTGGCTTTGACAACGGCGGTCGCCACCGAGCCGAGTTCCAGGCCGAGGTCCCGCACGGCCTCGCTGCTCATCAGCGACACCACCCGGAACGGCCCGCACTGCAGTTCCACCTGCGCCATGACAGTGTCGGCGGTGATGGCCGTGACAAGGCCCACGAAGCGGTTGCGGGCGGAGCTGCCCGCCCTGGCCGGGTCTTCCGGAAGCTGGGCCTGCTCCCGGGCCAGGCGCGCGAGTTCCAGCCCGTCCACGGCGAGCCGCCCGGCGTCGTCCCTGAGCGGGGTCAGGCTTCCGTTCTCGGTCCAGCGCCGGATGGTGTCATCACTGACACCCAGCAGCCGGGCCGCCTCGGAAACGCGAATATTAGGCATAGAGCAACTCTAACCCGCATTTGCGGTGAATCATCAACTCTCAGACCGCAGATTCGGAAGTCTCGCCGTCCCGGTGCCGGCCGGTCTGCAGCCGGTTCCCCTAGCCCCGGCGGTGCCACCGGACTTAAAATTTCCGCGAGGGGTGGAGCCACGGTCGCCGAGGAGCGCCGCCGTGAAGTGGATCAAACCGGAAGACCCTGGCTATGACGAGTCCAGGACACTGTTCAACGCCATGATCGACCGCCGCCCGGCGGTGATCGCCCCCTGCAGCACCCCCGCCGAGGTCGCCGAGGCGCTGCGCTACGCGAAGGACAACAAGCTTGCCGTGGCGGTCCGCGCCGGCGGGCATTCCGTGGCCGGCATGTCAATGAACGACGGCGGCCTCGTGGTGGACGTGCGGCCGATGAAATCCGCCCGGGTGGACCCCGAGGCGCGCACCGTCACAGCCGGCGCCGGCCTGACGTGCGGGGAGTTTGACCGGGCCACCCAGGAGCACGGTCTCGCCCTCACCGGCGGCCGGGTCTCCACGACGGGCCTGGCCGGCTTCACCCTCGGCGGCGGCTCCGGCTGGCTGGAGCGGGCCTTCGGCTTTGCCTGCGACGACCTGATCTCCGTGGACCTGGTTACCGCCGGCGGGGACCAGGTGACGGCGAGTGCGACGGAAAACCCCGAACTGTTCTGGGCCCTGCACGGCGGCGGCGGGAACTTCGGCGTCGTCACGTCCTTCACCTTTGGCCTGCACCGGCTCGGGCCGACGGTCCACGCGGGCCTGATGCTGTGGCCCGGCGATGCGGCTGCCGAGATCAGCCGCGGCTACCGGGAACTGGCCCTCGCCGCGCCGAACGAGGAGTCCGCAACGATCGCCTTCGTCACTGCCCCGCCCGAACCTTTCGTGCCCCCGGAGATGGTCGGCAAGATGGCGGTCGGCGTCGTCTACGTTTATGCCGGGGACGCTGCCGAAGGGGCCGAGCATGCCAAGCCCTACCGCGCGCTGGGACCTGCCGTGGACCTCCTCGGGGACACCAGCTATGCAGATTTCCAGTGCTCCCTTGACGACCCGCCGGGCAAGTACAACTACTGGAGCGCGGACTACCACGACGAACTGTCCGATGATGCCCTCGACGTGCTCATCGACTCCGCCCGCAACCTGCCGGGCCCCAGTTCCCAGCAGCTGCTGGTCCACTGGGGCGGCGCGGTGGGAGGCGCCGGTGCAGCCACCCCGCTGCTGAACCGTAATGCGACGTGGGTGACCCATCCTTTCGGCCTGGGCGATACGCCGCAGGGCGGCCAGGAGGCGAAGGCCTGGGTGAAGAGGTTCCGGCAGAACATCGCTCCCCACGCGACCGGCGGCGTGTGGCTGAACTTCATCGGAGACGAGGGCCAGGAGCGGGTCCGGGCGGCCTTCGGGGACGAAAACTACAACCGGCTGGCCCGGGTGAAACGGGAGTTCGATCCGGAAAACACCTTCCGCGGCAACCAGAACATCCTGCCGGCCACGTCCTGACCGGCGGCCTGTCCGGCGGGCTTGGACCTCCGGCTGTGAGACGGTTGGTAAGTAACATGACCATCCGAACAGCGGGAGACACAACAGCATGGCCAGTCCGGAAAAGACAACCCCCTGGAGCGACAGCCTGGGCCGCGCCAGCATCAGGACCGCGCAGGTCCTTCTACTGCTGGTCCTTACGGTGGTGGTGGTCTATGCCCTGATCCAGGTGCGGCTCGTGGTGATTCCCGCCCTGCTGGCCCTGATCCTCGCCGCCGCGATCGCACCCTTTGTGCACTGGCTCCGCCGCCGGGGCTGGCCCAGCACCGCCGCCACAACCTTCTCCTTCCTGGCGCTGCTGCTCGCATTCGGCGCCGTGATCACCGGCATCGTCTTCGCTGTGATGAGCCAGGCCGACGAACTCTCCAGCAAGGCCACGGAGGGCTTCGACCGGGTCTACGACTTCATCCGCACGGGCCCCATCCCGGTCGATGACCAGCAGATCCAGCAGGCGCGCGACGCCGTCGTCGACTTCGCCACCAGCAGCACCGTCGGTGCGGGCGCCATCTCCGGTCTCAGCGCGGCCGGAAACTTCGTCACCGGCGCCCTGCTCATGGCGGTGATCCTGTTCTTCTTCCTGAAGGACGGCGAGAGCATCTGGGCCTTTGTGCTGCGGGCGTTCAAAGGCAGGAACCTCGTGAAGGCACGCCGTGCCGGGGAACGAAGCCTCAGCGTGCTCGGCGGCTACGTGCGCGGAACGTCCATCGTGGCGCTGGTCGATTCGTTCTTCATCGGCCTCGCGCTCGTGATCATGGGTGTCCCGCTCGCCCTGCCGCTCGCCGCGCTGACCTTCATCGGGGCGTTTATCCCGCTGATCGGCGCCACCCTGGCCGGCATCCTCGCCGCGCTCGTCGCGCTGGTCGCCAACGGACCGCTCGCTGCCCTTGTCGTCATCATCGTTGTCATCGTGGTCAACCAGCTGGAGGGCAACTTCCTGCAGCCTGTCGTGATGGGCCAGGCGCTCAACGTGCACGCCCTCGTCATCCTGCTGGCCCTCACCGCCGGCACCATCCTCGCCGGCATCATCGGCGCGATCCTTGCCGTTCCGCTCGTGGCCGTGGGCTGGGCCGCGATCAA